>DASTNL010000103.1:0-2441 GCA_035720905.1 Microbacteriaceae bacterium | reverse complement strand
ACCGGGTACAAGGGCGGCCTGTTCAAGCCGACCGTGCAGATCACCCGCGAGGCGGTCGCAGCCTTCCTCTATCGGTCGAAGTGATTCGGTAGCCAAGGCCAAGAAAGGGGGAGGGCCGCACGCGTTCAGCGTGCGGCCCTCCCTTTCTTCTCCCGTTTCACTCTTCGGTCGCGTCTGCGGCCTTCGCCGCCGCGTCTCGTTCCGCCTGCTCACCGTCGGGCAGGGCACCGCCCTCGTCTTCCCAACGGTGGATCGATTCCGATGAGGAGGCCTCGGCGTTGGCCCGCCTCTTCGCCATGACCCTATTCATACCCGCACTGTAAGACGACCCCGGCGAGCCCGCCAGGGGTTCGCGGAACCCGGCCGAGGGTCATCGGCGGCACCGCATGCTATGCAAACGCATCGACACTGGCTAGCCTTCAGAGAAGGCCGCGGTGTGTCGCGGCCGGTCGGCGTCGGTATGCCTTTAGGGTGTGCCAAGACGGCCTCAATTGTGTGCAAAGCCGCAATTAAAAGCATTGTGAGGGCTTTGTTACGGCCAATCCTGCGGCTACCTTTCTAGGTATGACCCGGTTCATCGCGATTATCGTCGAAGACGATGACGAGATAAGCGGTGTGCTTTCCACCGCACTGGGTCGGCTCGGCATGGAGACGATCGAAGTGCGCACCGGTGCCGAAGCCGTTGAGGCGGCCCGGCAAAACGAGCCGACCATCGTCACCATCGACGTCGGCCTGCCCGGCATGGACGGCTTCGAAGTCGCCCGGCGCATTCGGGCGTTCAGCTCCTGCTACGTCATCATGGTGACGGCGCGCGGTGAAGAGATCGACGTGCTCGAAGGGCTCGGCGCCGGCGCCGACGACTACATTGTCAAACCGGTGCGCATCCGCGAGCTACGGGCCCGCGTCGACGCGATGCTGCGCAGACCCCGCACGGGCGGTACGGTCGCGACCGCGACACCGCGCATCGGCCACGAGACGGTGGCGCCGCGCTCGGCCGAAGGCACGGAGCAGGCCGTCAGGCGCGAGCCCGCCGCCCAGCGACAGCAGGTCGCACCGGTCTCGATGATCCGGCCTGCGGCGCCCGCCGACGACGAGCTGGAGACGCGGCTGCATCACGGCGACCTACTGCTCGACATGCGCTGCCGCATCGTCGAGCTCGACGGCAACCCCGTTGAGCTGACGCGCTACGAATTCGACTTGCTTACCACCCTCATGGAATCCGGCCGCCGGGTATGCAGCAAGGCCTCCCTCGCCCTCGCTCTGCGCAGCAACGGCCGGGGCGATCTGGGCGGCGAATACGTCAGCGACGCCGACCTGCGCACCATCGACACGCATATCGCGAACCTGCGCAGAAAGCTCGGCGACGACTACCGCGACCCGCGGGTCATCGAGACCGTGCGTGGCGTCGGCTACCGCATGGCCGCCGCGGCAGCGGCCTGACCGGCCAGGCCGAAGGCCGGGCTCGGGAGAGGCCGGCCAGACCCGGCCGATGAGCCCGCCCTGGCGGGCGTGGCCGGCCAGGATCGCCCGGCCACACTCGGCCATTGACCGAGCCCGCAGCCAGACGTGACGCCGGCCACATGGCCGTGCGGCCCGCGCGCCACGAGGAGGGCGGCGGGCCACACGACGGGCGCCGGGTTCGTCACATGGTGGCGCTGGCGTTCGCCGTGGCGCGGTTGCGCCGGCTCAACGCATCCACCGTGACCGCGGCGAGCAGCACGAGCGCGGTAACCATGAGCTGGGTTGCCGCCGACAGGTTCAGAAGGCCCATGCCGTTGTAGATCGTCGCGACGATCAAGCCGCCCAAGAGGGCGTGCACGATCTTGCCGCGCCCGCCGAACAGGCTCGTTCCGCCGATCACGGCGGCCGCGACCGCCAGCAGCACGTATTGGCCGCCGTTGATGTTGTTCGAGATCGAACCGAGCCGTGCGGCGTAGAAGATGCCCGCTGCGCCGGCCGTCAGGCTCGCCAGGGCGAACGCGATCAGGCGGATGCGCGACAGGTTGATGCCCGCGCGCCGGGCCGCCTCGGCGTTGCCGCCGATCGCATACACGTACCGGCCGAACCGAGTCTGCGCGAGCAAGAAGGTCCAGCCGAACACGATCGCCAAGACGATCGGCACCGCCCACGGCACGCCGCTGCCGGCGCTGCACGCCAAGACGAGCGCGGCACCTGCCGCGGCGAGGAAGACGATCTTCACGACGGCGAGGCCGACCGGCTGGGCGACGAGGTTGCGGCTGCGCCGGTGCCGGTCGCGCACGATCGTGAAGATCGCGTAGAGGGCGATGATCACGACGAGCGCGATCCAGGCGACCACGTCGTTGACGTGCCCGTAGGCGATGTCATTGATGACCTTGTTGCTCACCGACATCGTGCCACCGCTCGACTGGCCTGCCAGAAGGTTGACGACGAAGATCAGAAGGCCCTGCAGGCCGAGCAGG
>DASTNL010000102.1:0-2513 GCA_035720905.1 Microbacteriaceae bacterium | reverse complement strand
TTCTCTTGCACGTCGAGGCCAGTGAGTCGTAAAAGGCGCCGTTGATGGTGCCCCGCATCGACGACCTTCGGCTGGATGCGCACCGTCGTGCCTCGGTCGTCGGTCTTGATCGAGAGCTCCTCGATGTCGAAGCCCAACCGGTTCAGCCGGTCGACGCGGTCGGCGATGCGCCACCGTTCCGAGCTCGGGAACGACTCCCGGGCGGTGAGTTCCGTCCAGAGTGAGTGGTAGGCGGCGACGATACCCTCCGAGACGGAGACCGGGTCAAGCTCGTCCGCGACGCGCCCGCCCGCGGCGAGGTCCATGAGTTCGCCGGCGATGTTCACGCGGGCGATCTCCAGATCGTTCTCGCGTTGCCCGTTCGAGAGGCCGGTGTCGTACAGCTGCCCCGTCTCCGCGTCAACGAGATAGGCGGCGAAGGCGCCGGCATCGCGCCGGAAAAGGGTGTTCGAGAGGGAGACGTCGCCCCAGAAGAAGCCGGCGACGTGGAGCCTGGCCAGAAGAGCGGCCAAGGCGTCGACGAGGCGCGTGGCCGTGTCGGGCCGCAGCGTTTGTGAGAAGAGCGCGCGGTACGGCAACGAGAACTTCAGATGCCGCGTGACGAGGACGGGCTTCAACGGCGTGCCGTTGTCGTCGGTTCGGTTCGTGATGACGGCGACGGGTTCGACGCACGGCACGTCGAGCTTCAGGAGGGTGCGCAGCATGTCGTATTCGCGCCGCGCCATCTCGACCGTGGTCTCTTTGATGGCGATGACCGCGCCGGAGAGCTTGGCGAAGCGTACCAGATGGCGGGAGATGCCCTTCGGAAGAAGGGCGATGTGTTCCTTCGTCCAGTCATCCAATGGGATGTTCCACGGCAGGTCGAGTAGCGCCGGGTCGGCGACCGCCGACGTGATGGTCAGTGATCCGCTCATAATGCCACGACGGTGCCGGCGCCTGAAGGCGCCGGCACCCTCTCGTCTCTCGTTCGTTCCTAGTCGACGACGGCACCGCCGAGGCGAACCCCGGTTGTTGCGTCGAAGACGTGCAGGTGGCCGAGCTTCGGCGTGATGTAGACCGTGTCGCCCGCGTTCGGGTGCTGGCGGCCGTCGACGCGTGCGACGAAGTCGGAACGTGTGCCGCTCACGTCGTGGTGGCCATACAGATAGCCGTCGGCGCCGAGCTCTTCGACGAGGTCGACATGCAACTCGAGCCCCTCGGCCCGGGTCGGGGAGACGATGACGTCTTCCGGCCGGATGCCGACCGTCGCGTTGTGCCCGCTGGCCGCGGCCAGGGTCTCACGGTTCAGCGGCACGACGCTGCTGCCGAACTTCACGCCTTCCGGGGTGAGGTCGGCCGTGTGCAGATTCATGGCAGGGCTGCCGATGAAGCCGGCGACGAAGACGTTCTCTGGGTCGGCGTACAGGTCGCGGGGCGTGCCCACCTGCTGCAGCACCCCGTCTTTCAAGACCGCGATGCGGTCGCCCATCGTCAGCGCCTCGGTCTGATCGTGCGTGACGTACACCGTGGTGACGCCGAGACGCCGGGTCAGCGAGGCAATCTGCGTGCGGGTCTGTACGCGCAGCTTCGCATCGAGGTTCGAGAGCGGCTCGTCCATGAGGAACACCTTCGGGCTGCGCACGATCGCGCGGCCCATGGCGACGCGCTGACGCTGGCCGCCGGAGAGAGCCTTGGGCTTGCGGCCGAGGTACGGTTCGAGGTCGAGCAGCTTCGCGGCCTCGAGAACCCGCTGTGCCCGCTCGTCTTTGTTGACGCCGGCGATCTTCAGGGCGAAGCCCATGTTCTCGGCCACCGTCATGTGGGGATACAGCGCGTAGTTCTGAAAGACCATCGCGATGTCGCGGTCTTTCGGCGGCACGTCGGTGACATTGCGCTCGCCGATGAAGATGTCGCCTTCGTTCACCTCTTCGAGGCCGGCGAGCATGCGCAGAGAGGTGGACTTGCCGCAGCCGGAGGGGCCGACCAAAACGAGAAACTCGCCATCGGCGATCTGCAGGTCGAGCTGGTCGACGGCGGGCCGACTCGTTCCCGGGTAGACCCGAGTCGCCTTGTCATAGTTGACGCTAGCCATGATGCTTTCAGAACTCCTTCACCGGCAGGTACGTGCCGGACGATCCGAGTGAACGGGTAGAGGCCGCGGCTGCGGCGTGACCCCCATGCTACGACTTTTTAAATCCGGTCATGCCACGCCCGATCGCCGCACGCCCGCGGCCGGCTCGGGGGTCGCGGGCGCGTGGCGACGCACCGCACGGAATTTTCCCGGCGTTCGCCCATTACGGTGAGGTTAGGCTGTGCTAAGTTCTCGTCGGCCGCGTGCCCCACCCGAGGCCTTGCGGGCGGCCGGATCGGCGCCGGGCCGCGAGGGCCGCGAGGTCACGGGGATACAAAGCATGGGAATCATGGGGATACCGAGGGAGAAGAGATGACGGCACGATGAGGATGCGGCACGCGACGGCCGCGGCCCTGCTGTTGGGGCTTGCCACTGTGGGCCTCGCCGGCTGTTCGAGCACGAC
>DASTNL010000101.1:0-3251 GCA_035720905.1 Microbacteriaceae bacterium | reverse complement strand
TCATCGCAGTCGCCGGCCACATCTTCTTTCGATGCCGGCCGCCGGCGGGCAGCCCCGTGCCGATGCCGGGCCGGCGCAGTAAGGCTTCGACACGCGCCTGGAAGACGCCGCGAAAGAACGGCTTGGCGACGTAATCGTCGGCGCCCGCGTCGAGCCCTTCGACCACATCCGACTCCTCCGCGTGAACGCTGAGCGCCATGATGAGGCAATCGTTCGCCGAGCGGATGCGCCGCACCGTCTCGACTCCCCCTCGCCGGCCCGACCCGTACTCCGCCGACCGTGGCGCCTCGGGAATATCCGCGTCGATCACGACGATGTGAGGCCGGGCGTGACACACCGCCTCGAGGGCCTCATTGGTCGACACCGCCTCGATCACGTCGAGGCCCAACCGGGTGAGAATCTCTCCCACCTCGCCTCGACAGCCGTCGTCGGTGTCAATGACCACAGAGGTCAGCCTGGGTGTCGGGTCCACAACCGAAATTGTGCTCCCCCCGGCCTCTGCGACGAAACGACGAAGCCTCGAAATTTGCACAAACTTTGGCATCTTTATGAACCTTGAGGATCAGGCGAGAATCGTCGCCCTCCCCGAGACACGGAATCGGCCGGGTTCACGAGCCTCACGACGACCGCCGGGTGCCTCCTCCCCTGAGACAGGGAATCGGCGGCACCCGCACGGAAACCGTCGGCGCACGACGGTAGGGTGGTCGACAGAGAGGGAGTATCCCAGGCGGGCCGCACAGGGCCTGCCGCACCGACCTCGTCAAGACGGGCCGTAAGGCCCCGGGGCGGCGGCATCCGACGGCAAGCGCCATGCGGCGCCCGAGTGGATGCGGGAGAGACTTTCACGCACCGACGCCCAGCGCCCACCGTGAAAGGCCCTCATGCACACCGACCTGCCCCTCTGGTTCGAGACCGGTTCCCTCGTCGTTCTCGTGCTGATCCTCGTGGCCGATCTGTTCCTCGTCGCATACCGCCCCCACACGCCGAGCGTCGTGGAATGCGTGCTCTGGATCGCGTTCTACGTGGCCCTGGCGCTCGGGTTCGCGCTGGCGATCACCCTGCTCGGCGACGCCCCGCGCGCCGGCGAGTTCGTCGCCGGCTGGCTGACGGAATACAGCCTCAGCATCGACAACCTGTTCGTCTTCGTGCTCATCATGGCGCGGTTCGCGGTGCCGCAGAACACCCAGCAAGAGGTGCTGATGGTCGGCATCGTCATAGCACTCGTGCTGCGCGGCATCTTCATCGTGATCGGCGCCGGCTTGATCGCGAACTTCAGCTGGATCTTCTACCTGTTCGGCGCGTTCCTGCTCTATACCGCCGCCCGGCAGGTCATGCCGAACGGCGGCGACGATGCGACGGGGCAGAGCGAGAACGCTCTGACGCGCTTCTTGCGGCGCCGGCTGCGGGTGAGCGATCAGTATGAGGGCTTCCGGCTGCGCACCACGGTGGCCGGCCGGCGGATGCTCACCCCCGTATTGCTCGTGCTCGTGACGCTGGGTGGCACCGACCTACTCTTCGCCCTCGACTCCATCCCCGCGATCTTCGGCATCACGACAAGCCCGTTCATCGTGTTCACCGCGAACATCTTCGCCTTGATGGGTCTGCGGCAGCTCTATTTCTTGCTCGGGCACTTGATCGACCGGCTCGAATACCTGAAATACGGCATCGCCGTGATCTTGGCGTTCATCGGCGTGAAGCTCGTCTTGCACGCCCTGAACACCAACGAGCTGCCGTTCATCGCGGGCGGCAAGGGCGTCTCGTGGGCACCGGAGATCGGCACGGGCGCCTCGCTGGCCGTCATCGTCGGCGCGATGGCGGCGGCGACAGGCGCGAGCCTCATCAGGCTGCGATGGAAGGCGCGGCGCGGCGCATGAGCGCGGCGCATAAAACCCAACGCAGCAATCCGAAGTGTTGAGGTTAGCCTTACCTCACTATAAGCTATCTCCTAGCCGCGTGTGCTTAGACGGCGCGGCATGCCGATCCGGCCGCCCCAAGAGCGGGCCGCGACCTCTTCGCCCGCGCCGGGATAAGGCCGGCCCGCACCCACCCCAGAAATCCCACGGAAAGGACCCCCATGCGCCTGCCTCGCATGACCCGAACACTCGCGATCGCCGCCGCCGTCGGGCTCGCCCTGACGACGGCCGCCTGCTCGAACGGCGGGTCCGCAAGCGACACAGGTGCCACGGGAGGCTCCGCCGAGAGCGCCCGCACACCCACGACGCTGACCGTTTACACTGACCAGCACATGCCGCTCGTCGAGGCGTTGACCGGCGCCTACACGAAGAAGACGGGCGTCACGTTCAAGCTGCAAGGCGACGCGACGGTCGGGCAGATCCAGGCAGAAGGCAAGGCCTCACCGGCCGACGTGTTCCTCTCCGAAGACCCGGGCCCCGTCGCCCAGCTCGGCAAGGCGGGCCTCGTCACCCCGATCTCGGGCACGACG
This sequence comes from Microbacteriaceae bacterium, assembly GCA_035720905.1. Classification (GTDB taxonomy): domain Bacteria; phylum Actinomycetota; class Actinomycetes; order Actinomycetales; family Microbacteriaceae; genus DASTNL01. The sequence continues at coordinate 808 of DASTNL010000101.1, read as the reverse complement.
ATGCGGCAGGTTCGGCCGGGGCTCAGCTCGGAGAAGAGCCTGTGGGTCGCCTACGCCGCCCGCGCACGCGTGCTCTACTACAACCCGAAGCTCATCACAAAAAGCGCGTTGCCCTCGACTCTGGCCGCCATCACCGACCCGCAATACAAGGGCTCCTTCGCCTACGCCCCCTCCGGAGCATTCGCGGCGACCACCCAATACCTGATCTCCACGATCGGCGAGGCGAGAACCGAGAAATTCTTGAAGGCCGTGAAGGCGAACGGCATCAACGAGCAAAAGAACGGCAACGTGCGCGACACGGTAGAGGCAGGCAAGCACGCGATGGGCCTGTCGAACCACTACTACTGGTGGGTCAAGGCGGCGGAGGTCGGCGGGCCCGACCACATGACGTCGAAGATCTACCACTTCACGGCCGGCGACCCGGGCAACCTGGTGCTCGCCTCCGGCGCGGCGATTCTAAAGTCGAGCGGCCAGCACAAGGCCGCTGCGGCATTCGTCGCCTGGCTCACCTCCGCCGACGGGGGCCAGCAGATCTTGGCGAACGGCGACACAGACACCGCCGGCGCGCAATACCCGGTGGCGCCGGGCCTGGCCAGCTCCGTGGTGGGCAGCCTCGACGACGTGCAGGGGCCCGCCTACGACCCGGATATCTTCGCCGACCAGCAGGCCGCGGTCGACCTTCTGCAGAAGCTCGGCATGACGAGCTGAGCTTTCGAGCACGGGCCCGGCCGGCCGGCCTTCAGGTAGGCGCCCCACGTTCCCGCTGACCGGCCGGGTCGCGCGCCCTCCGGCCGGCCGGTCGGTCAGT
>DASTNL010000100.1:0-7057 GCA_035720905.1 Microbacteriaceae bacterium | reverse complement strand
CGGCGCGCGGGCATGGTTTGTCTGCGCGTTGTCAGGCGCGTCGGCCTGCCCGACGGGCGCAAACGTCCGATAAGCGTTCGACTGAAGTTCGAAAGGTCAACGGATCGATGCCGTTCGGAGCCACTCTTCACCTCCCCTGACGTGCCGCGGTTTTCGCGGGCTCTTCACCCCTTCCGGATTGACCTCTTACAGCGAGTGGTCAGGTTGGTGGGTGGGCGCAGCGCGCTCCGGGATGCGGCCGAGACTCGCGTCTGGGTCCAGACGCGCCTTGATCACCTCGAGGAGTTCGGCGAGGCGGGTGAGCTCGTCGGGGGTGAGATCGCCAAGGATCGTGTCGCGGGCGAGTGAGATATGGGGCGGCGTTGCGCTGAGCCAGACGCGACGGCCATCGCGGGTGAGTCGAACGTTGATGGCACGGCCATCGCCGGCGCAGGAAGCGCGTTCGACGAACCCTTTTCGTTCGAGCCGGGTGACCGCTTTGGACAGCCGGGGCGCCGGCGACTTCACCGCCGCGGCGAGCTCGCCCATACGGAGCGTCTGACCGTCGGCGACATTGAGCATGCTCAGAATGCCGTACTCGAAATTGATCAGGCCGATGTCATCGGTCAACTGCTGATCAAGAGTAGCGGGAAGCAACTCCGCAACAGACACCAGTGCCACCCACGCCCGGGCCTCGGTGGCATCCATACGGGGCACCTTCTGCTGCATACCTCCATCATAGCCTGGGTTGTTGCCCAGGAAACTAATCATGCTAGTGTTGTTGCCCAGGCAAACGTATTGCCGTCACATACTCCAAGGAGAGAAGAACCATGAGCGATGTCACCGTCATCGGAACAGGCAACGTCGGATCTGCGGTCGCCGCCATCACAGCAAAGGGAGGCGCCTCCGTACAGGTCTTGGGACGGGACCAGGAGAAGGCCTCCGCCCTGGCCGCACAGGTCGGCGGAACAGCGGGGAGCGTCGGCGACCCGATCACGGGAGAGGTCGTCGTCCTTGCCGTCCCCTATGCGGCGCTCGCTGAGCTGGCACAGGCGTACGGCGCCCAACTGGACGGGAAAGTCGTGGTAGACGTCACGAACCCGGTCGACCCGACCACCTTTGACGGGCTGACCGTGCCGGCGGATTCCTCGGCTGCGGCAGAGCTGCAGGCGTTGGTGCCGGGCGCGAAGGTTCTCAAGGCATTCAATACAAACTTCGCCGGCGCCCTCGCCTCAGGCCAGGTCGGGGAGGTTCCTGCGACCGTGCTGGTGGCCGGCGACGACGCCGACGCGAAGCAGCAGCTCGTCGATCTCGTCACTGCCGGGGGCGTTGCCGCAGCCTCGGTCGGGTCGCTGAAGCGCGCGCGGGAGCTCGAGGCATTCGGGTTCCTGCAGATCACCCTCGCCGCCCAAGAGGTCATCGGGTGGGGCGGCGGCTTCGCCCTGCGCAAATAACCCGCCCCCGCATCTGAACCATGAGCCGCCACTCACGTGGCGTCAAAAATGTTCGGTGCGCGGGCATGGTTTGTCTGCGCTTTACCAGGCGCGTCGGCCTGCCCGACGGGCGCAAACGTCCGATAACGGCCACTGAAGGCCGGCACCGACGACACACCCTCCGGCCCACAAGGCCGAAGGGACGCCGGGCATGCACGCTCACGCGACAAACCACGATCGACGCCGCACCTGGGTCCTGCTCTTCGGCGGGCTACTCGCGGCCGGCGCGCTTCTCACGGCGATGACGCCGCCCGCGCCGATGACGCCGGGTATCGGCGGCACCCCGACCAGCCGCAGTGCCCGTGCCCTCCCTACCGATTCCGTCGCAGCCGGCACGCGGGCCACGTCGAACGCCCCTGTCACGCTCGACGCACAGACCGCATCCGCGACGCCCATCGTGACCGTGCCGGCGACTTCCCCCGAAAGCGCCCCTTCCGCCAGGCTGGTGCCGGCTCCGGCCGGGAGCCGGGCGGCGGGGCCGATGACGCTCGCCCAGGCCCAGGCCGGGCACCTGGCGCCGGCGCGAACGCCGAACTGGGCCGGCTACGTCGCCACCGGCGGCGTCTTCACGGCCGTGACAGGCACGTGGCAGGTGCCGACACTCACCTGCGGCACGACGACCTCGTACTCGGCGCAATGGGTCGGGATCGACGGCTACGGCAACGGCAGCGTCGAGCAGGCCGGCGTGAACGCCTTCTGTCACGACGGCGCCGCGCACTACAACGCCTGGTGGGAGATGTACGGCGACCAGGCGGAGAACGGCGGCGCATCGGTCGCCCTGCCCGCCGCAGACGCGGTACGGCCGGGAGACACCGTCACCGCCGCCGTCCGCGTCGCCGGCAACCGGTGGACCTTGACGATGCGCGATACGAGCGCCGGCTGGAGCTTCACGAAGACCGTCGCCGACTTCGCCGCAGCGCAGGCCTCCGCGGAATGGATCGTCGAGAGACCGAGCATCTGCGCCTCTGCCTCAAACCTCTCCAGCTGTACGGCGACCAGCCTGGCGCCCTCCGACCCGATCACCCTCACCTCAGCGACCGCGACGAGAGAAGCCGGCGGGCACGGCAGCGCTCGAAAGAGCGCCGCCACGGCACCGGCCGAAAGCTTCCACCCGATCTCCATCGAGATGGCCGACCCGAAGACGGGCAGCGTCCTCGCGGTTCCCTCAAGCCTCGCCGGCGGCTCTTTCACCGTCTCACCTCTCGTCGGCCGGTCTGGCAAAGCGCCGATCGTCGACGAGGACGGCAGATGCACGACGCGGCCCTTCACCGATGTCGCGACCACCGGCCCGTTCTGCGGGCCGATCGCATGGCTGAAGGCAAGCGGCATCACCACCGGCTTCAAAAATGGCGCCTTTCACCCGGCCGCGCCGATCTCCCGCGCCGCGATGGCCGCGTTCCTCTACCGCCGGGCAGACGACGGGCAGGGCGCGACGATCCGCTGCACGGTTCGCCCGTTCTCCGACGTGCCCACGACGAGCCCGTTCTGCGGGCCGATCACGTGGCTGAAAGAGAACGGCATCACCACCGGCTTCGCGAACGGAACCTTTCAGCCGGCCGCGCCGATCTCCCGCGCCGCGATGGCCGCGTTTCTCTACCGATCCCAGACCTCCGAAACCCACGCCCCGGCGTGCACCGCGGAACCATTCGCCGACGTGCCTACGGCGAGCCCGTTCTGCGGATCCATCGCGTGGCTGCGGCAACAACACGTCACCGACGGATACGCGGACGGCTCGTACCGGCCGGCCAAGGCGATCTCTCGCGCCGCAATGGCCGCGTTCCTCTACCGGGTCGCCACTACTCAGGAGTGACGACGAAGTCGGGGCCCGGATAGACGAGCGATTCGCGGCCGTCGTCGAAACGGATGACGTACGGCCCTTGGCCCTCGTCGCCGCGCACCTCGAGCACCGTACCGCGACGGTCGGGGTTGCCGACCGCCTTGCCGCGAATCACGATCCGGTCGCCAGACGCCACATCCATCGCCGCACCTCCCGGTCTGCGCCACTACACGCCAGGGCCCGCCCAGCGGCCGGTACCCCGCGCCGCGCTGCCAGGCGGGCGGCACTGCGCACCGGCGTCTTGGTCCCCCACCGTACCCGCCGACACTGCGCCTGCCCAGAGCAGGGCGGCTCGCAACCCCGACGCTTCACCCGGCCATCTGCGCCCAGACGCCCACAGTCGGCGACCGGCGACCGAACGCCCACGCCGGCGTGCGAACACCCGCGCCTGACGACCCCGAACACCCACTCCCGGCCATATGCAGGGCCAGGATCCTCACCCGGAGGCGGCCGGGAACGGGCTTATGCGGGTCCCGCCCGGCACCGGGGCGCCGGGCAGACCGCAATGCGGCATCACACGGCGCCGAAGGCGACGACGCAGTTCTGGCCGCCGAAGCCGAACGCGTTGGTGATCGCGTGGCGCACGCTCGCCTCACGCGCGAAGCCGGGCGTGTAGTCGAGGTCGCAATCCGGGTCGGGGGTCTCGTAGTTGATCGTCGGCGGGATCACGCTCTTCGTGATCGACAGCGCGCACAGCATGCCAGCCAGGGCGCCCGCCGCACCGATCAGGTGCCCGGTCATTGACTTGGGCGCCGTGACTCGCACGTCGTAGGCCGCCTCGCCGAGGCCCTGGCGGATCGCCGCCGTCTCGGTGCGGTCGTTCGCGCGGGTCGAGGTGCCGTGCGCGCACACCAGATCGATGTCAGAGGGGTGGAGCCCCGCCTTGCGCAGCCCCTTGACGACCGCCTCCGTCGCATACTTCGCGGTCGGCTCCGGCGCCACCACGTTGAACGCGTCGCTCGTGAGGGCACCGCCCAAAACCTCGGCGTAGACACGCGCGCCGCGTGCCTTCGCATGCGCCAGAGTCTCGAGCGTCAAGACGACGGCACCCTCGCCGAAGACGAACCCGTCGCGATCCGCGTCGAACGGCCGACTCGCCTCGGCCGGCACATCGTTATGCTTCGACAACGCGTGCATCGCGTTCAGCCCCTGGAACATGACGGGAGTTATGGCCGCGTCGGCGCCGCCCGCGAACATCACGTCGGCCTCGCCCGCCAAGAGGATCCGCCGGGCTTCGATCATGGCGTAGGCGCCGCTCGCGCAGGCCAGCGCGCTCGCATTGACCGGGCCGTGGATGTTCATGTCGATCGCGATTTCGCACGCCGGCATGTTCGTCAGGGCACTCGGCACGAAACGCGGGCTCATCCTGCGCTCCCCCTGCGAGTGATACACCTCGGTGGCGTCTTGGATCTCGGCGAAGCCCGACACGGCGCTGTTGACGATGACGCCGACTTCTTGGCCTTCGAAATCGGTGTCGAACCCGGCGTCGCGGGCCGCCTCGCGGGCGGCGACGACCGCCAGCTGCGAGGTGCGCGCCATGCGTTTGACCTGCTTGACGGAAAGAGCCTCACCCGGGTCGAAGTTCTTCACTTCGGCGGCGATCTGGGTGAGGCAGCCGCTCGGGTCGAACGCGGTGATGCGCTCCACCCCGCTGACGCCGTGCACCAGGCTCTCCCAGGTCTCGGCGACCGTGTTGCCGATCGGCGTGATCGCGCCCAGCCCGGTGATGACGATGCGTCGCTCGTCTTCGCTCATTCCACTCCTACATATTCCGAATTCGGCATGTTCCGTGCGGCGGCGTCGCCGGCCTTGAGGCCCTGTTCGAAAGCCGCGACCGCGTTGGTGCCGGAGGTCATGAGTGCCCCGCCGATGACCGTATGAGCGACGTTCGCCGCGGCAAGCTGCGCGGCGAGGCCGTCGTTGGGAACCTGGCCGGCCGCGACAACGATTGTATCGGCAGCGACGAGCTCCTCCTCGCCGTCGATGGCGATGCGGATGCCGCCGGCCTCCACACCCACGTACCGGATGCCGGTCAGGGTGCGCACGCCGGCCGCACGAATCGCCTGCACGACGGCCCACCGGGTCGTCAGCCCCATGCCCGCGCCGATCTGGCCGGAACGTCGCATGATCGTGATCTCGCGCGCGGGTGCCGGCGCTTTCTCGGCGCTCAGCCGGTAGGCGGCCCGGAACCGGCGGCGACGTTCCTCTTCTTGGCCCTCCCAGGGGAGCGCAGGCAGCGGCTCCTCGACCAGGAAATGAGCGACGTCGACGGCGATGCCGCCGGCGCCGACGACCGCCACCCGACGGCCGATCCGCTCCGGGTGCCGGAACGCCTCCGGGTAGGCGACGACCGGCGGGGTGCCGGGTAGGCCGAGCCCGGGCAGCGTCACGCGACGCGGACTCACTCCGGCGGCGAGAACCACGTGGTCAAAGCCGACGAGCTCTTCGGCGCCGGCCACGGCGTGACCGGTCTCCACCGTGACACCACGCCTACGTAACTCGCGCTCGAAGTAGCGGGCCGTGCCGATGAAGTCGCTCTTGCCCGGCACCAGGCCGGCCATGAGGAACTGGCCGCCGATGCGTTCTTGCGCCTCGAAGAGGCACACCCGGGCGCCGGCGAAGGCTGCCGCGCGGGCCGCCTCCATCCCTGCGGGGCCGGCGCCGACGACGGCGACCAGCCGGCCGCGCCGGGCGTCTCGAAGGCCCGGGCCCCGCCTGCTGCCCTTCGTCTCTGCCCCGGCATCGGCGCGGCCGCCGGCGCCGAGCACGCCGGAGCTCACGATGCGGCCGACCACGCCCGGCAGCGGCTCCGCCCGTGCCGCCAGGTCGGCGCCGGTCGGGTCGGCGCCCTGGGTGTCGGAGGGGAACTCGAGCTCGCGGCCGGCCCGCGGATTGACCGTGCACGAGACCGGCTCCAGGCCGAAGCTGCGGTCGATGCATGCCTCGTTGCAGCCGATGCACGGGTTCACGAACGCCGCGTTCCCGGCGAACGAGGTGGCGACGATATGCGGGTCGGCGAGGAACGGCCTCGCCATCGAGACCATATCGGCCTGCCCCTTGACCAGCACGTGCTCCGCCTGCAAGACGGTGTTGATGCGGTTGGAGGCGATGAGCGGCACGGCCTCGCCGGCAGCGCGCAGGGCGGCGCGCATGCGCCCGGCGACGCTCCCCCACGCGACGTGCGGCACGAGGGTCTGCACGGTGGGCACCCGCGACTCGTGCCAGCCGATGCCCACGCTGACCGCCGCCGCGCCCGCCCGCACCAGGGCGACGGCCAGTGCGTCTGCCTCGTCGGGGGTGCTGGAGCCTTCGATGAGGTCGGCGGCGGAGGTGCGCGCGATGACCGGCAGGCCGCCGGCCGCCCGGGCGACGGCCTGGAGCACCGCGACGGGGAACGCCCGCCGGCGCTCTGCGTCACCGCCCCACGCGTCGTCCCGCTTGTTCGTCACCGGCGAAGCGAACTGGTTGATGAGGTAGCCTTCGGAGCCCATCACCTCGATCGCGTCGAAGCCGAGCCGTGCGGCCACGGCGGCCCCGGCCCCGAAATCGGCGATCGTCCGGCGGATCCCGTCGTCGGTGAGGGCCTCGGGCATGCACCGCGAGAACCTGCTGTACACGGCGGAGGGTGCCACCGGGACCAGTCCGAAGGACCGTTCGGACGCGTAACGGCCCGCGTGAAAAAGTTGCAGGGCGATGCGCCCGCCCTCGGCATGCACCGCGTCGACGACGGTGCGCCAGGTCCCCTGGT
>DASTNL010000099.1:0-5820 GCA_035720905.1 Microbacteriaceae bacterium | reverse complement strand
CGGCTCGCCGGAGGTGCCGGAGGTGAAGAGCAGCTGCGCCGCATCCGACGGCTTCGGCGCGCGGGCGTCGATCGCCTGGCGGTCGACGACGCTCTGGCCGATCGCTCGATGCCAGGCCTGCCACGTGACGGCACGGTTCTCATGCGCGGGCAGCACGTGGGCCACGCCGGGGGTGGCGTGCAAGACGAGCACGTTCTCGACGGCGAGCCCCGCCCGCGCCTCCGGGTCGTCGAGGATCGAGGCGGTCTCACGGTCGTGCTGGCGGCCGCGGAAGTTGTCGACGACGATCAAGAGCTTCGCCTGCGAGCGCCGCAACGCGAAGCTGACCTCGCGTTGCCGGAAGATCGGCATGATCGGGCAGACGATCGCCCCGATGCGCATCGCCGCGGCGGCGATGACGACGAACTCGGTGCAGTTCGGCAGCTGAACGCCCACCCGGTCGCCCGGCCCGACGCCCAGGCTGAGGAACAGCGCGGCGGCCTTGTCGACGGCCTGGTCGAGTTCCGCCCAACTGACGTTCGTCGTGCGGCCGGGCGCCGCGTCGACGACGGCGACGGCGTGCGGCTTCTCCTTCGCCCAGCGGCGGATCCATTCGGGCCCCGTCACCCTGCTGGCCTCTTTGGCGGTGCCCTCCGGCCGGGGCAGTTCCGAGGTCGGCTTGGCGGGTCGTTTCTCTACTTGCATGTCGACGTGCAGCGTGTTCATCGCCTCAAGGAATCGTGGGTAAGAAATGCGGTATGCGTTCGGGTAGGTCAGGGTGGAGCGGCCCTCCGCCGCCGTCGCCGCGACGGCCAGCGACATGAGCACCCGGTGGTCGTTGAAAGAGGAAAGGTGTGCGGCGCGCAGGCGCTCCACACCGCGGATGCGCAGGTCGGTGCCGTCGAAGTCGACCTCGCCGCCCATCTCGTTGAGTTGCAGCATGGCGACGACCCGGTCGCTCTCTTTCAGGCGCACATGCTCGACGTTGTGGAACACGGTCTCGCCGTCGGCGAACGCCGCCATCGTGGAGAGGATCGGGAGCATGTCGGGCACCCGTCGGCAGTCGATCTCGGTGGCGCGCAAGCGCACGCCGTCGTGCCGCACCCGCACGCCGCCGGAGCCCGGCTCGTACAACATCGGCAGCCCCATGTCGCGCACGATGCCGAGAAAGTCGCCTTCGGGGTGATCCGTCTCGCCCGGCTCTGTCGTATGCAGGCCGGCCAACAGCACGTCGGCGGGGTGGATGCCGGCCAGCGCCAGCCCGAAGGCCGCCGAGCCGATATCGGGCGGCATCACAATCTCGGCCGGGCGGGCGCTCTGGCCCGGCGCGACGTCATAGCGCCGACCGTCGGCCGAGACCGTGACCTGCAGGCCGAACTGCGCCATCATGCGCACCGTCAGGTCGATGTAGCTGCGTTCGTTGAACTCGCCGTCGACGACGATCGTCGTCGCCTTCGTCGCGAACGGCGCGACGAGCAGCAGGGCAGAGACCCACTGGGAGAGCATGCCGGCGATATGCACCTCGCCGCCCGACGGCCTGCCGTGCCGCAGCTGGATGGGCGGGCAGTCGGTCGGCGAGGAGGCGTCGACCCCGAGGTCGCGCAAGGCCGCCAGGAGCGGGCCGATCGGTCGGCGTTGAAAGTATTTCTGCCCCGTGACGACGACGTCGGCGTCGGCGAGAGAGGCGAGCCCGACCATGAAATACAGCGTGGTGCCGGAGCTGCCGGCACTGACCGACTCTCCCCGCGGGTGATATGTGCCGCCACAGCCATGTACGACGAAGGTGTCGTGGTCGATCGTGATCGTGACGCCGAGGTCGCGCAGCAGCGCGACCGTGTATTGCACGTGGCGGGCATCGCTGAGCCCCGTGATGCGGCTCACCCCGTCGGCCAGGGACGCGAGAATGAGCGCGCGGTGCGCGTGATACTTGGAGTTGGGTACTTGTACCTCGCCGTAGACTCTGCCTGCGGTGCCCGCGACGGACAAGTGCATAACCGACTCCCTCTCTGGCGCGCCGCTCACCGGACGGGCAGCACGGAACAGCGCACAGACTGTCAAAGCGCCAATCTACGCTACCGGGGCGCGCCGCCGTGGCAAACTCGGCGCCGGCCGGGCCCGTGTCTTGGCCCGCGGCCCGCCCGCCGGCCTTCGTTCATGCCTTAACCGGCATGTGGCGCCGCCCGAGTCTCGGCGTCGGCCGCGGAGCCGTCGCGGTGGGCCTGCGCCTCTTCTTGTCGTTCCCGCTCGATGCCGGTGGCGATCGTGGCACGCAAGTGCTCCGGCCCGTAGCCGAACGCGTGCACCAGGTCGAGCGCGTGCGGCCGGAGGGTGCGCAGCAGCCGGGTGACCCGAGCGCCAACGGCGCGGGCCCGCTCGGGGGCGAGACGGCCGTTCATGAGGTACCAGGCGGCGTGTTCTTCGATGAGGCCCAGCCCGAACAGGTCGCGCAGCCGCGTGAGGATCTGCCGGGTGGCCGGGTCGGCGATGGTCGGCAGCGCGTCGGTGAACGCCTCCCACTGCAGGAGCTCGCCGTGGGCGCGGGCCGCTTCGATCAGGCTGTCCTGTTCCGCCGTCACCGCGGCGTCTCGCGAGGCGCCTGGCCGGGCGTGCAGCCGACCGGCGGTCTCGGCGACGATCGTCTCCACCCGGTCGGTGAGAAGCTGCCGCTGCGTGTCCTCTTCGTCGAGCCAGGCCACGCCGCCGCCGAGGCTGCGGGCCACGTCACGCACCCTCTGGCCGAGGGAACGCAGGCCGCTGTGGCCGACGGCCCGCTGGGCCGCGCCCAGCAGCACCTCTCGCGCGGCGGCGGGGCCGGCCTCTTTCAGCCGGGCCGCGTAGTCGCTCAGCAAGCGCTTGGCCACCAGCTGCAGAAGCACCGTGTTGTCGCCCTCGAACGTGACGTAGACGTCGAGGTCGGCTCGCAGTGACGTGAAGCGGTTCTCGGTCATGAACCCCGCCCCGCCGCACGCCTCCCGGCACTGCTGCAGCGTCTCGAGGGCGTGCCAAGTAGAAAGCGGCTTCAGTGCGGCGGCCATCGTCTCCAGGTTCTGACGGGCCGCGTCGTCGTCGGCCCGCCCGCCGAAGACGTCGTCGAAGACGCCGAGCAGGCGTTCGTGCGCGAACGACGCCGCGTAGGTGCGGGCGACGAGCGGCAGCAGACGACGACGGTGCGCCGGGTAGTCGAGGAGCACCCGGTCGAGACCGCCGGGGCCGGCGAACTGGCGGCGCTGGTCGGCGTATTCCACCGCGATCGCCAAGGCGATCTTCGCCGCAACGACGCTGGCGCCGTCGAGGGAGACGCGGCCTTGCACGAGGGTGCCGAGCATCGTGAAGAACCGGCGGCCGGCACTTCGTATCGGGGAACTGTAGGTTCCGTCGGGGGCGACCGCCCCGTACTTGGCCAGCAGGTTCTCGCGAGGCACCCGCACCTCGTGAAAGGCGAGGCGCCCGTTGTCGACGCCGTTCAGCCCGCCTTTCTGCCCGTCGTCGAGACCTTCCACCCCGGGCAGAAACCGCCCCTCCTCGTCGCGGATCGGCACATAGAAGCAGTGCACGCCGTGTCTCGTGCCGTCGGTGACGAGCTGCGCGAACACGGTGGCGGCACGCGCGTCACTGCCGGCGTTGCCGAGGAACTCCTTCCACGCGGCACGGAACGGTGTGTCGAGGATGAACTCTTGACGCTCAGGGTCGTAGGTGGCGGTCGTCGCGAGATTCGCCACGTCGGAGCCGTGGCCGATCTCCGTCATGGCGAACGCCCCGGGCACCCGAAAGCTCAGGATGTCGGGCAGCAGCCGGTCGTGCTGTTCGGGGGTGCCGAGCTGCAAGACGGCCGAGCCGAAGAGCCCCCACTGCACACCCGCCTTGATCTGCAACGAGGGATCGGCGGCGGTCAGCTCTTCGAAGCCGACGACGTTGCCGCCGTTGTCGGCGTCGCCGCCGAACCGGGTCGGGAACGCACGGCGGGCCATGGCGTCTCTCGAGAGGATGCTCATACGCGAGAGCGTGTGCTGCCGCTCCGCGGCGAGGGAGAGGCCTTCGCGCTTCCACAGATCGGGGCGGGCCGCGAGCGCGCGAGCCGAGCGACGAACCGCCGACCAGCGGCCGAGCAGTGTCTCGGCGAGCGCCGCCACGTCGATCCGTTCGGTCTCACTCACTCGGGCTCCGCCATGATGCATTCCTCCGCGAACCATTGCCGGCAGGGCGCGACGCGAATGCCGCGGGCCGTGCAGCTGGCAGCAGCCTACCCGCGCGGCCCGGGCGCCTCTAGCGCTCAGGCACAAGAAACTTAGGCTGGCTAAACTAAGACCAGTGAGCGTTGAACACCGCGTCGATACCAGCGCCGGCGGGCCGGGCACACCCGGGGCCCCGACGCCGCAGATCCACCTGGTGGTCGTCTTCACGACCGTCGCTCTGGCCCTCATGATGATGTCGATCGACTCGACGATCGTCGCGACGGCGTTGCACACCCTGCAGCACGGCCTGCACACCTCGATCAACTGGGCCGGCTGGACGATCACCGCCTATTCGTTCGGCTTCGTCGTCATGCTGCCCGTCACCGGCAAGCTGAGCGAGCGCTTCGGCCGGCGCAAGGTCTTCCTCGTCTCCGTCGTCGCGTTCACGGCGGCGTCGCTGGCGTGCGGGCTGTCGGTGAACATCTTCATGCTCATCGCGTTGCGCGCCATTCAGGCGGCCGGCGGCGCCGGCTTCACCCCGTCTGCCACCGGCATCGTGGTCGACTACTTCGGCGCCGCCCGCGACCGTGCGGTCAGCCTGTTCGGCAGCATCTTTCCGATCGGGGCGATGATCGGCCCGATCTTCGGCGGCTTGTTCGTCGCGTATTGGACCTGGCGGGGTGTGTTCCTCATCAACGTGCCGGTCGGCATCGCGATCATCGCGTTGACGTTGCGCTATGTGCCGCGCGACCGGCAGGCCTCCGCCGACGCCGCGCGCCGCGAACACCTGCCGCTCGGCGTGCCCGGCATGGTGCTCCTCGGCGTCGGCATCCTCGCCGGGATGCTCGCCGCGGGCACCCTGGGCGAGGCCGACGACTCCCACGGCGTGCTCTCGCCGGTGTTCCTTGTTCCGGCGCTCGTCGCGATCGTCGCGCTGGTCTGGTTCTTTCGCCACATTTCCCACACGGCCCACCCCTTCATCGACCCGAGGTTCATCTACGGGCGCAACTTCGGCACCGTCAACCTCGTCAACGCCCTGTACAGCGGCGTGCGCAGCGGCGCGATCGCGCTTCTGCCGCTGTACGCGGCGAACCGTTACGGCATCGGGGCGCTGAGCGCCGGCACGCTGCTCATCGCGCAGGGCGCCGCGGCGATCATCCTTTCCGTGTTGGCGGCGCTCGCGCTGCGCCGCACCGGGCACCGGCCACCCATCTACGTCGGCAGCGCCTTGGCCACGCTCGGCCTCGTACTCTTCGCCTTGCAGCCGATCGGCCTCAGCCCATACTGGTGGCTTGCCGCCGCCGCATTCCTGATCGGCGCGGGAAGCGGGGCGAGCAACCCGGCCAGCCGCAACGCGGGCCTGCAATTGGCACCGGAGCATTCCTCCACGCTCGCCGCGCTGCGCACCATGTCGCTGCAGATCGGGCAGATCGTGACGATCGCGATCGTGACGGCAGTCTTGACCGGAGCCTCCGACCCGACGCTCACACAGGGCTGGGCGTACCTCGCGATCGCCGCGGTGTTCCTCGTGTGCCTGCCGATCATCCACCGTATCCCGGAGCATCGCGGCGCGTGGTGACCCGTACGAGCCACCGAGACTCCGCCGGGCCGGTCGGCCGGGCGGGGGGATGCGCCGGTGGTACGGCAGGGCGGGGACAGATAGTCTGAA
>DASTNL010000098.1:0-3614 GCA_035720905.1 Microbacteriaceae bacterium | reverse complement strand
GTACCGGGCGGGCCTGCGCCGGGCCGCCCTGCCCCGGCGAGACGGGCCGCCCGCGACGGCAGGACGCTGGTCGCTCCTGCCGCCGCCCGAATCCGACCCGACCGTGCTCGCGCACGCCCGCGCCTGGCGCCTCCTCGACCGCTACGGGGTCGTCACCCGCGGCGCGGTCGCGGCCGAGGGCGTGCCGGGCGGCTTCGCCGCCACCTATCGGATCTTGAGCGCGTTGGAAGACGCCGGCCGGGTGCGACGCGGCTACTTCGTCGAGGCGTTGGGGGCGGCCCAGTTCGCGCTCGCCGCGACGATCGACCGGCTGCGCGCCCAAGCGGCCGACGCAGGGCCGAATGAGGCCGAACCTCGGCAGGGCGACGCGGCACGACCGGAACCGGTGCTTCTCGCGGCGACCGACCCGGCGAACCCGTTCGGCGCCGCCCTGCCCTGGCCGAAGCCCGTCGGCGACGGGCCCGAGACGACGCACCGCCCCGCGCGCAAGGCCGGCGCGCTCGTCACGCTGCACGACGGCGCTCCCGGCCTCTACGTCGAGCGCGGCGGCAAGAGCATGCTCGCCTTCACCGACGACGAGGAATCGCTGGCCGCCGCCGCGCGGGTGCTCGCCGACGCGGTGCGCGCCCACCGGGTCGCGGCCATCACTGTGGAAAGCGTGAACGGTGTCCCCATCGCGCACACGTCTGCCGCCCAGGGGTTCGCGGGCGCCGGTTTCACGGAGGTGCCGCGGGGCCTCAGGATGCGGCCATGACGGTCTACGAGGCCGGGCGTAGGCTGTGCCGCGGGGTCTTGCCGTGACCCTGCACGCCCGCAATGACGCGGCGTGCGACGCGACGAAGTGAGGTTTTCATGTCTGCGGCCCCCATTCCCCACGCCTGGAACGTTGCGGCAGCCGATACCCTGCCGGGTCAGGCGCCACAACACGCCGGGCGGAACAGCGATTTCGACCCCTCCGCGTTTCGCGACGTCTTCGAACACCGCTTCACGTGGGCAGCGGCCTTCGAGCGCAACACCCACCGCTACGGCAACCGCACCGCACTGACCGACTCGACGACCGGCAGGTCGTGGACATACCGGGAGCTCGGCGTCGTCGTCGGCCGCCTGGTCACGGGGCTGCGCGAGCGCGGCATCGGCACGGGCAGCATCGTCGCCTACCAGCTGATGAACGTTCCCGAGTTCGCGTTCTTGTACACGGCGGCCCAGGGGCTGCGTGCCGTCAGCTCGCCGATGAACTTTCGCCTGGCGCCGGCGGAGGTCGCGCACGTGCTCGACGCCTCCACGCCGGCCGTGTTCCTCTATGACGCACGCGCCGACGTCGAGACGACGAAGGCGCTGAAGCTCGCGCGGCACCGGCCCGACCTTATCGTGGCGGTCGGCGAGGGCGAGCCGATCGCCGGCGCCATCCGTTTCGCGGAGCTGCTCGACAACGACGGGCCGACCTTCCACGTTCCAGCCGACGCGACCGTGTGGGACGAGACGTCGCGTCTCTACACCTCGGGCACGACCGGCATGCCGAAGGCGGTGCCTCTGACCAGCCTGAACGAGACCCTTTCCGCACACGACGTGGTCATGCACTTCCCGCTCGCACCCGACGACAAGACGATGAACATGTCGCCGTGGTTCCACCGCGGCGGCAACTATTGCGCGGGGCCGAACACGATGTTCTTCGTCGGCGGCGAATCGGTCACGCTGCCGCATTTCGACCCCGATCTCGTGCTCGACCACGTTCAAAACCACGGCCTCACCTATGTCATCGGCGCGCCGACCAACCTGGAGCGTCTCGCCGACGCACAAGAGGCCAGGCCCCGCGACCTGTCGTCGCTGCGCGGCATCGTGACGATGGGCGCGCCGCTCAGCCACGACGCGGCACTGCGTTACCAGCGGGTGCTCACCCCGCGCATCGCGAACGGGTACGGCACGACGGAGGCGTTCTGGAACACCTATCTGCGACCGGAGGATCTGCCCCAGGCGGCCGGCGCGGCCGGGCGGGCGTGCCTCGACGATGACGTCGCCGTCGTGCGCGTGTACGCCGACCGCGTGGCCACCCCCGACGACACGGTCGCGCACGACGGTCAAGAGATCGGCGAGGTCATCATGCGCTCCGTCAAAAGCGGCTACGGATACATGCACAACCCGGAGGAAGAGGCGAAGAAGTTCCACCACGGTTGGCTGTACCCGGGAGACCTCGCCACCTGGGACGACGACGAGATGGTGACCGTGATCGGCCGCAAAGACGACATGATCATCTCTGGCGGCGAGAACGTGCACCCGGTACAGGTGGAAGAGGTGCTCGCCGGGCACCCGGATGTGGCGGACAGCATCGTCGTCGGCCTGCCTGACGAGGAGTGGGGCGAGTTGGTCGTCGCCTATGTCCAGCCCCGCGAAGGCAAGTTCACGAATCCCCAGGTCGCGGCGACGGCGCTCGACGCGTTCTGCCGGGCGAGCGACCTGATCGCCGGCTACAAGAAGCCGCGCCGCTACGCGTTCGTCGACGAGTTGCCCTACACGGCGACCGGCAAAAAGCAGCACTTCGTCATGAAAGAGCGCACCGCGGCAGACGCCGAGGCCGGCATCCTCCTCACTCCTTGACCCTCTGACTCCGACGGCCACGCCACCCGGCCGGGAACACTCGGCTCCGCCGCCGCACCGATGCCCGGGTGCCCCGGGCGGAAGGCGAGCGGCTAGCCGCCCATGCCGGTGGAGTTCCTCGGCGGCTTGTCCGCCTCGGCCAGAGCCCGGCGCAGGGCCGGGGCGAGCGTCGCCGAATAGGTGGCGCTGATGTGGCTTTGGTCCCGGTAGACGGTGACGTGGCCGATGATCGGGTCGCAGGTCGTCGCCGAGCAGAAGTCGTCGGTCATCGTGACAAGGCGCACCCGGGCGGGCAGTTCCTCGGCGGCGGAGACGAGCGGGTCGTCGCCGAGCGCCGCCGTGCGGGGCCGGGCACACGCCGTTGCCGCCGCGGCCTGCCCGCGGTGCAAGGCCAGGCAGTCCACGACGTTGGGCACCGGCCGGGGCGTGTCGGCGATCACGTCGACCTGCACGGTGGAGGGCAGGCCCCGCCAGGCCGCCACGTACCCCGACACCGCATTCTCGTAGCCGCTGGCGCCCTCCGAGGCCCGATACAGGTCTTTGATGTCGGCAGAGACGATGACGAGGTCGAGGCCCGGGATCTGCTGCAGTTTCACCGCCGCCTTGCGGTTCCAGGCGGCGCAGCTGCGGGCCTCCCGGCTGCCGCTGCCGGCCCTGCGCTGCGACGTGTTGAACGCGCAGGAGCCTTTCAGCAGCATGACGACGTGCCATCCCTCGCGGTTCGCGACGCGTTCGAGGGCCGGCTCCCATTCGGCGGCATGGGAGTCGCCGACGAGCGCGACGGTGCGCACCGCCGACGAGGCCGGCACGCCGACGCTGCAGACGTTCAGTCGACTGCTCGTGGGCGAGGCCTGACAGGTCTTCGGGATGTCTTCGTGCACGGCTGCCGGGCTCGGCACCGCCGCGCCCGGCGAGGCGGTGCCGGAGAGCGGGTCGGCATGAGGGTCGGCCTCACACGTGTGCCGTTCCGGCCCCGTGATGCTGGCGGCGCCGAGGCACGGCGGCATGACACGCACGACATT
>DASTNL010000097.1:0-3978 GCA_035720905.1 Microbacteriaceae bacterium | reverse complement strand
AGCGTGGCGAAATCCGACTCGCGGTTGCCCGCCCCCGCCTCGGCCGCCACGATCTGGCGGGTCGCGGAGGCGATGGGCATCGGTACGCCCAGCTCGTCGCCGGCGTGCAACCCGAGGTCGAAGTCTTTCTGCAGAAGCGGCATCGTGAAGGTCGCCGTGAAGTCGAGGTTCACGAACGCCGGCGTCTTGTAACGGCTGAAGACGGAGCCCATGACGGAATCGTTCAAGAAGGCCAGGAACGCCTCGCGCGAGACACCGCCTTTCTCGGCCAGCACGGTGATCTCAGCCAACGACTGCGTCACGACGCCGAGGAATACGTTGTGCGCGATCTTCACCAGCCTCGCCACCTCGCCCTCGCCTACGTAGGTCACGCCACGGCCGAAGGCGCGCAAGAGCGGCTCCGCCTCCTCGAAGGCCGACCTCGGCCCGGAGGCGGCGACGGTCAGTTTGCCCGATTCGATCACCTTCGGGTTGCCGCTCACCGGTGTCGCCAACACGGCCGTGCCGGTCTTGGCGGCCGCCTCACGCAGTTCCTCGCCGGCCTCAACCGAGACGGTCGAGGAGTCACAGATGACCCTCGGGGTCGTGATCCCCGTCAGGAGCCCGTTCTCGCCCAGCATCACGGAATGCAGGTCTTTCGACGCCGAGACCATGGAGAAGACGACGTCTCGGTCGGCCAGCTCCACCGGGGTGTCGACGACCCGGGCACCGTATTCCTGCAACGGCTCCGCCTTCGCACGGGTGCGGTTATAGACGGTGACGTCATACCCCGCCGCCAACAACCGGCGCACAAGCTGAAAGCCCATGCGCCCGGTACCCAGCCATCCGATCGTCGTTGAAGTGTCGGCCATGAGTCCTCCCTCGGCGTGCCCACGTGGCCACGCCCTTAACGCAACCGGTTGCAATCATCCTACGGTCTGTCGCATCGGTCAAGAAGACCGTGAAACACCGTGCTCCCAACATTCATGGCCACTCCTATGACCTTTGGTCAAACGGAATACCTGATAAAACGGCCAGTACTCGCGATCCCGCACTTTTTCGATTCTCTGACCAGCCGGTGCTTGACCGGGGCGGCCCGGGGTACCATAATTGCAATCGATCGCGGCCCAGGAGGGCTGCTGGTTCGCAACTGGAACATAGGAGTTCACATGGGCACAGCGATACTCGACCCCATCACCGCACAGAACAGCGTCGTGCTGCTCGTCGACTTTCAGGGCGCACTGTTCGGGGGCGTCGGCTCCGGCGATCGCGACGCGATCCACAACAGCCTCGTCGCCACCGCGAAAGCCGCCCATATCCTCGACATCCCGACCGTCTTGAGCTCCATCTGGGAGGGCGGCAACGGGCCGATCATCGAGGAGGTCATGGAGCAGTTCCCCGGCCAGAAGGTCTTCGAGCGTGCCGGCCAGAGCTTCGACGCGTTCGAAGACGAAGGGGTCGCCGCGGCGGTCCGCGCGACGGGCCGCAAGAAACTCGTCGTCTCAGGGTTGTGGACGAGCATGTGCTTCGCCTACACCGCCTTGCACGGCATCCAAGAAGGCTATGAGGTGTACGGGCTCATCGACGCGGCCGGCGACTCGACGCCCGACGCACACAACTACGGCCAGGCACGCATGTACCAGGCGGGCGTCATCCCGATCACCTGGATGCCGCTCGTCTCGCACTGGATGCACGACTGGAACAACCCGAAGGCCGGCCAGCTGAAGGCCGAGGTGTTCGGCCGCTACGACAAGATGCTCTCCATCTAGGCCGAGACGCATCGCCGGCCTCGCCAACACGGCGCCGGCAGCTCCATCGACCACCCCCGGCCCGGAGCCCCGGCCGGCGCGGCGCATACGCGATCACGAGGCTCGGCACACAACGAAGTGGGTAGAAAACCATGAAAGAGAAATACGACGTACCGGTCCTGGTCGTCGGCGGCAGCCTGGTCGGCATGACCACCTCGGCGTTGCTCGGAACCCAGGGGGTCACGAGCCTCGTGGTGGAGCGGCATCGCGGCGCGGCCATCCACCCCCGCGCCGCCCTCATGCTGCAACGCTCGATGGAGATCTTCCGCAGCATGGGCGTCGAAGACACCATGCGGGAGCGCTCCTTCCAACAGTTCGACCCCGACGGCGCAATCATGGCCGTCGAGACGGTGGCCGGCAACGACCTGGCCTGGTACATGACCCGCGTGAACGACGGCGTGCGAGACCTCAGCCCGTCGGAGCGCATCTTCGTGACGCAGATCGCCGTCGAGCCGGTGTTGAAGGAACGCGCCGAACAGCTCGGCTCCGAGGTGCTCTACGGCACCGAGATGGTCGACTTTCATCAAGACGCCGACGGCGTGACGGCGAGGATCCGCGACCGCGACACCGGGCAAGAGGCGACGGTTCGGGCGAAGTACATGATCGCCGCGGAAGGCCCGCACAGCCACAGCCGCGAACTGCTCGGCATCACGCGCAGCGGCCACGGCACGCTCTCCAAAAGCATCACCATCTACTTCCGTGCTGACGTCGGCGACCTGATGCGTGGGCGCAACCTGAGCGTCATCATGGTCGTGAACCCCGAGGTGCAGGGCTTCTTCCGCATCGAGAAGCCGTACGAGTCGGGCTTCCTCGTCGTGCACGGCGTGGGCGACCCCGAGAACCCGCAGACCGACCTGTGGGAGGGGCTCAGCGACGAGAAATGTGTCGAATGGGTGCGGGCGGCGCTCGGCGTGCCCGACATCCCGGTCGAGATCTACAACGTCATGAAGTGGGAGGCGACCGCGATCACCGCCGACCGTTACCGCGACGGCCGGGTCTTTCTCGTCGGCGACTCCGCCCACGAGATGCCGCCGTACGGCGGCTACGGAGGCAACACCGGCATCCACGACGCACACAATCTGGCATGGAAGATCGCCGCCGTGCTCTCCGGCGCGGCAGGCGATGAACTGCTCTCCTCCTATGAGGCAGAGCGGCGCCCGGTTGGCGCGTTCACGGTGGAGCAGGGCTACTCGCGCTTCGTCGTGCGAGCCGTGACCTCCCGCCTGAAAGACGGTATCGAGCCCGTCGTCCCCGACGACAACATCGACTTGGGCTACCGCTATCGGTCATCCGCCGTCGTCGCGGCCGAAGGCAACGACGCCGTGCAGGGCAGCCCGCGCTCGTGGCGTGCCGAACCCGGCACCCGCGCGCCGAACTACGAGCTCCTCATCGACGGCAAGAAGACCTCGACGATCGACCTGTTCGGCCATGGCTTCGTGCTTCTGACCGGAGAGAAGGCCGCCGCCTGGCGCGAATCCGGCAAGCGGGCGAGCGAGGAGGTCGCGATGGGGCTTACGACCTACACCATCGACGGCGAGGCGGACCCGACCCACACGTTCTGCAACGAGTACGGCATCACCTCCACCGGGGCTGTGCTGGTGCGGCCCGACGGTTTCGTCGTATGGCGGGCGACGACCGACATCGACGCACACCCCGAGACGATCGCGCAGACCATGCGCTCCGTGCTAGGCCTGCCGGTGTCGGATGCGGTGACTGCCTGACACACCCGCCGGGGTGCGGCAGCGGTCTGCGGACCGTCGCCGCACCCCGCAGTCGGCCATCCCGGCTCATCAAAGACGTACGGCCCGGCAAGGCCGGCGAGGAACGACGAACGAAGGCGGCGGAGAATGACCCTCATCGAGGAAGGCGCCGGCGGCGCGACGACCCTCTTGGTCAACGGCCGCATCTGGGCCGGTGCCGGCACCCCGGCGAGCCGACGTGAAGAGGCCATCGCCGTCGCCGGCGGCCGCGTGCGGGCGCTCGGCGGCACGCGCGAGGTGCGGGAGCGCTTTCCGCACGCGAAAGAGATCGACCTGGCCGGCCACACCGTGGTGCCCGGTCTGATCGACGGCCACAACCACGCGGCGCGCGGCGGCGCGACCTGGGCATCCGAGCTGCATTGGGCCGGCCTCTCGTCGAGAGAAGCCGCGCTGGAGAGCATTCGGCAGGCCGTCGTCAAGGCCGGCTCCGG
>DASTNL010000096.1:0-2026 GCA_035720905.1 Microbacteriaceae bacterium | reverse complement strand
TTCCCCACCGTTGTGCCGTGCGATTCTGCATGGTCTCATGCTAGGGTCGGCCTGGCCGGCGCCCGGACGCCGGCGGAGCATTCGGGATTCAGGCGACCAAGGCGCTCGGGTGCAGGCGTCGTACGCGACGCAGCGTGTTCTGGTCGGTGTGTTCCATGTCGATCCCGCCCAGGGCCGCCAGACGCAAGACGAGGGTCTGCCGGTAGCCGACGGTGCCGTCGGCGTTATGCGTGAACGCGCATTCGAAGTGGCGCAGCTCGGCGCGTTCTGAGAGGTACTTGTTCTGCAGGACGCCGTAGTTGGCGTCCCCGGGCGTGGCGCGCATGGTGAAGGCCTCGTCGTAGAGCCCGGCATCCCCGCCGGCGATCATCGCGATACCTCGGCCGAAGACGGCGGTACGCAGCACCTGACCGGTCGCTTTCTCCCACAGGAGGTAGCCGACCTCGTCGTGGAACGGATCCATCGCCTCTTCACCGTGCCGCCAGGCGGTCATCTTGTAGTTCAGGCCCTCGAGGCTCTGCCTGCCGTTCTCCTGCACCGGTATAGGTCGAAACCATGCCTTCTCGAAGTACCCGGTCGGCGTGGTCTCGTCGTCTTTGTTGTGGTACGAGACGTCCTTTCCGACGTCGCCCTCCCACTCGCCGACCAGCCACGAGAGCGGCCCGAGCCGCCGAGGTCCGTGAACCTCTGTCATTGCCTGCCTCCAACGCGAACACATCGCCTTTTCAGGCTAGGAAAAGCCGAAGCGGGGGTCCAATCGATTCGGCGTATGCTGTCGATAGGCGCTGCCTATCGAGCCTGTCTGCGATCAGGCCGCGAGCGTCTGGCGGGGCCACGACGAGTCGTGACCGGCCGGGTGCGGGATGGTCCGCGGGTCGAGAAGCGGCCCCGGGGCGCTTCGGAAAGCCGCAGCCAAGGCGCTCAGCAGGCCGCCGATCACCGCCGAGGAGCGCCACAGCATGGCCATGTGCCGTACCGGCACGTCGCCCGTGAAACGGGTGAGCAACACGTTCTCCGCGGGGGCGACCGGCGGCTGCACGGACAGTACCGGCAGCAAGGTGATCCCGACGTTGACGGCGACCATTTCGCGCAACGTCTCGAGGCTCGTCGCCCGGAATTGCTCCTTTTCTCGGGCGCCCGCCAGGCGGCACACCTCGAGTGCCTGGGCCCGCAGACAGTGGCCCTCCTCCAGAAGCAGGAGGCGCTCGTCGCCGAGGTCGGAGACGACGAGGTCTGGTTTTCCGGCCAGCGGATGCCCGCCCGGTGTCGCCAGCACGAACGGCTCGTCGAACAGCGGCTCTGTATGCAGGTCGGTGGCCTCCACGGGCAGCGCGCAGACCACCGCGTCGAGCCCGCCGGTGCGCAGTTGGTCTAATAGCGGCTCGGTCTTGTCTTCGACCAGGTGCAGGCGCAGCCGCGGCAGTCGTCGCCGGATGAGCCGCAGCACGTGCGGCATCACGTACGGGCCCGACGTGGGCAGAATGCCGAGCCGCACGACCGTGGAGTCGGGGTCACGTTCCAACCGGGCGATCTCTTTGATCTCTGCCGTCGCCTCGAGTGCGGCCCGAGCCCGCCCCACGATCCGTCTGCCGGCCGTCGTCAGAAGCGCGCCGCCGCGGGCCCGTTCGACGAGGATCACGCCCAGCTCCCGCTCCAGCTTGCGGATCTGGGTCGACAGCGTCGGCTGGCTGACGAAACACGTGGCGGCGGCCCTGCCGAAATGCCCTTCTTCGGCCACGGCGACGAGGTATGAGAGATCTCGCAGGTTCACGGGTGAACGCTCACAGACAAGCCTGACAGACCTTCCTCATAGGCGGTTTCGGGCCGGCCGATGCGCTTTCCGCCCCCGCCGGAACCATTCTACGAAGGACTCCGGGTGCGCGTTTCTGGGTCCCGGCGGGGCGCCGGCCACGGCGCCGTCCGACCGCCCGCAACCCGCGCGCGTCGCGTTGAAGAGCGCGACACGGGCAAAATCGGCGCCGCACCGTGAACCGGTTGGCGCGGCCGTGCGGGTGTGGCATTCTTT
>DASTNL010000095.1:0-7397 GCA_035720905.1 Microbacteriaceae bacterium | reverse complement strand
CGAGAACCCCGCCCACGGCGCCCTCCCGCGTCATTTGAAGTAGGGTTTCCCGTCGGCGGCGGGCGCCCGCGACTGCCCGACGAGCCCCGCGACGGCGATGATCGTCACGACGTAGGGCACCATGAGCAAGAACTGGCTGGGCACGGGCGAGCCCAGAATCCCGAGAATCGACTGCAGCTCGTTGGCCAGCCCGAAAAGCAGCGCGGCGAACATCGCCTTGATGGGGTGCCAGCCGCCGAAGATCACGGCCGCCAGGGCGATGTAGCCTTCGCCGCTGGAGACGTCTTCGGTGAAGGCGCCCACCGAGCCGAGCGTGAAGAAGGCGCCGCCGAGGCCCGCGATCGCCCCGCCCAGCGAGACGCTCCAGAACCGGGTGCTGTTCACGTTGATGCCGACGGTGTCGGCCGCGGCGGGATGCTCCCCGACGGCACGGATGCGCAGCCCCACACCGGTGAAGAAGAGCACATAGAAGACGGCCGCGATCACCCCGTACATGAGGTAGACGATGATCGTCTGGTTGAACAGCACCGGCCCCACGATGGGGATCGCCGAGAGGCCGGGGATGGGCAGGGTCGGCAGCTGTTTCGGCGAGTTCAAGAGCTGCGGGTTCTGCGTCAGCGAGGTCTGGTAGATGAAGTTCGTGAGGCCCAGGACCAAGACGTTCAAGACGACGCCGACGATGATCTGGTCGACGAAGTAGGTTATCGAGAACGCGGCGAGCATGAACGAGACCAGCATGCCCGCGACGGCCGCGGCGATGAGGCCGATGGTCGCCGAATGCGTCATCGACGCCGCCACCGCAGAGACGAAGGCGCCGGCGAGCAACTGGCCTTCGATCACGATGTTGACGACCCCGGCGCGTTCCGAGACCACGCCGCCCAACGCCCCGAAGATCAGCGGCACGCTGAGTGCGATGGCGCCGCCCAGGAGGCCCACGATCGGCAACGAGTGGCCCACCGTCGACCAGGCGAGGAACGCGACGACGAGAATGACGGCAAAGAGCGTCGTGAACCAAAGCGGGGTTTTCCGGCGGGTGCGCACCCACCGGGCGTCGATCACCGTCATCGCGACCGCGACGAGCGCCGCGACGATGCCGACGGGTCGTGCCGCGATGTGGATCTCCGGCACGTGGATCACGTCTGTCGCCGGCGCCGTGAAGGTGAACGTCGACACCCCGCCCTTGCCGAAGGCGAAGAAGAGGATCACGGCGAAGAGGGTGAAGACGCCGAAGAGGATCGGCGCCTTCCAGTCACGCAGCCGGAGCGGGGCCTCGCCCGTGCCGGCCGGTGCGGCTGTCGTCGCGAGCGTGCTCATCGGGCCACCGCCTCTTTCGTCGTGCGCTTCGGGGAACGGGTTCGTTTCGTGCGGCCGCCGGCCTCGGGCAGACGGAAGATCGCCCGCACCAGGGGCGGCGCGGCGATGAAGAGCACGATCGCGGACTGCACGACCTGGATCACGTCGATGTCGACGCCCTGCGAGGCCTGCATGGCGTAACCGCCGGCCTGGAAGACGCCGAAGAGAATCCCCGCCCAGAAGATGCCCCACGGCTTGTTGCGGCCGAGCAGCGCCACCGTGATCGCGTTGAAGCCGACGCCCGCGTCGAGCACGTTGGTGAATCCGCTCGTCGTCTGCCCGAGAACCTCGTAGGCGCCCGCGAAGCCGACGAACGCCCCGGAGATGATCATCGTCAGGATCACGACTTTCTTGACGCTGATGCCGGCGACGCGGGCGGCGCGCGGGTTCTCGCCCACCGCCCGGAACTGGAAGCCCAGCGCGGATCGGTTCATCAGCCACGCCGCGGCGAGAGTCAAGGCGATGGCGAGCACGAAACCGAGGTTCAGCCCGGCCGTCTTGCCGGGCAGCACGGCAGAGGGCAGGGCGGCCGGGCTGATCGGGTTGTTCGAGCCGGGGGCTTTGAGGGCCGTGGTCAGAAGGTAGCCGACCATGTACAGGGCGACGTAGTTGAGCATGATCGTCACGATCACCTCGTGCGCGCCGGTCGTCGCCTTCAAGAGCCCGGCGATGCCCGCGCAGATCGCGCCGCCAACGAGTGCGCCGAGGATCGCTACGGGGATGTGCAGCGCGGCCGGCATGGGCAGCGCGTAGGCGATCCAGCCCGCGAAGGCGCCGCCGGCGAGCATCTGGCCTTGGCCGCCGATGTTGAAGACGCCGGCACGGAAGCCGATGCCGATGCCGAGCCCCGCCGCGATCAGGGGCACGGCGAAGCTCATGCTCTGCGTCAGCGGCTGAAGGCCGGCGATGAAGCTCGTCTGCGTGTAGTCGTAGATTCCGCCGCGGAACAGGGCGGCGTAGGCGCCGCCGACGGTGTCGCCGACCGCCCGGAACGTGGCGCCCGGGGCGGCCGCGAAATACTGCATAGCGGCGAGCACGGAAGAGTTGGTCACGACGATCAACACCGCGCCGGCGACGAGGCCGACGAGGATCGCGAGGACCGTGATCATGCCGGAGCCGGAGGTGACCTCGCGAAGAAAGCGCGCGCTGCGCGACTCGGGTTCCGGTGTCGACTCGCCGGCGGCGGCGGCGGCGGCGCCGTGCGGCAAGGCGGCAGGCGTGTCGGGCGCCTCGTCGGTGCCCGCCACGCGGCCGGCCGGCGACGGGTCTTGCTGCTCGATGCTCATGCCGCCTTCTCCACTCCGTCGGGCATCTGGCCGGCCATCATCAAGCCGAGGGTCTCGCGGGGGGTCGTGGGCGGCACGATGCCGACGATCGTGCCGCGGTACATGACCGCGATGCGGTCGGCGAGGGCGACGACCTCGTCGAGCTCGGTGGAGACGACGACCACGGGCACGCCTTCGTCGCGCGCCTGAACGATCCGTTCGTGGACGAACTCGATCGAGCCCACGTCGAGCCCCCGGGTCGGTTGCGCCGCGATCAGGAGCCTCAAGTCGCGGCTGAGCTCCCGGGCGAGCACGACCTTCTGCTGGTTGCCGCCGGAGAGCTGCCGGGCCAGGGTCGCCGCGGATTGTGTGCGCACGTCGAATTCGCGGATGCGCTCGTCGGCGAAACGCCGCAGGTAGCGCAGCTGCAAGTTGCCGTGCCTGACGAAGGGAGCGGCCGACGATCCGTTCAGCATGAGGTTCTCGGCGATCGTGAACGCGCCCACGAGGCCGTCTTCTTGCCGGTCTTCCGGCACGAAGCCCACGCCCGACTCGATGGCCGCCCGGGCGCCGACCCCGAGAAGGTTGCGGCCGTCGATCGTCGCCCGCCCGGTCGCCTCGGGCTGCATGCCGAAGAGCGCCTCGACGAGCTCCGTCTGGCCGTTGCCTTGCACGCCGGCGATCGCGAGGATCTCGCCGCGATGCACGGTGAACGTGACGTTGTCGAGCACCGGGCGTGCCCCGCCCTCCCGCATCGTCAGACCGGTGACGACGAGCGCCGGCTCGCCGGGCGCGGCCTCGCCTTTCTGCACCGTCAACTCCACGGGGCGGCCCACCATCAGCGAGGCCATCTCTTCGTCAGAGGCTCCCGGGTGCACGGTGCCGACGATCTTGCCGAGCCGCATGACCGTGATGCGATCGGCGACCTCGCGCACCTCGCGGAGCTTGTGGGTGATGAACACGATCGCGCGGCCGGATTCTTTCAGCCGGCGCATGATCGCCATCAGCTCGTCGGTCTCTTGCGGCGTGAGTACCGCGGTCGGCTCGTCGAAGACGAGCACTTGGGCGTCGAGCGCCAAGGCCTTGATGATCTCGACCCGTTGCTGCACGCCGACGGGCAGGTCTTCGATGCGGGCGTCGGGGTCGAGATCGAAGCCGAACTGGTCGGCGATGCGGCGCACCGTGTCGCGTGCCGCGGCAAGGTTCAGGCGGCCCGCGAACGTCGTCTCCTCGTGGCCGAGCATGACGTTCTCGGCGACGGTGAAGACCGGCACGAGCATGAAATGCTGGTGGACCATGCCGATGCCGGCATGCATCGCGTCGCGCGGGCTCTGGAAATGCTGCGCCGCCCCGTCGATGACGATCTCGCCCTCGTCGATCGGCAACAGGCCGTAGAGCATGTTCATGAGGGTCGTCTTGCCGGCGCCGTTCTCACCCAGGATGCAGTGCACCTCACCGGGCTCGATGGCGAGATCGATGTGGTCGTTGGCAACCAGGGAGCCGAACCGTTTCGTGATGCCGCGTAACTCGAGTCTCATCCTCTGCTCTTCCTCCACGCCCGCGGCCGGTGGGGCGGCATGTGCGAGCCGCCCCACCGGCCGTTCCGATCCTTCTTACTCAGCCCTTCGGCTCGGCCGGCGACGGCGCCTGGATCGAGCCGTCGATGATGCCCGCCTTGATCTTCGCGAGTTGCGCGGAGAGGTTCTTCGGCACCTTGCTCGTGAAGTCGTGGAACGGAGAGATCGCGACGCCGTTGTTCTTCAGCGTGCCGATGTACTGCGTGGCGGAGAACTGCCCGGCGGCGGATTGGTCGAGCACCGTCGCGACGGCGGGCTGGATGCCCTTCATCACTGAGAGGAGGATGAGATCTTTGTAGCCGCTCGTGTCGGTCTTGAAGAGATCGGCATCCACCCCGACGAGCACCGCGTTCGCCTTGGTGGCGCGGATCGCGGCCCCGGCACCCTCGTAGAGGGGGCCGGCGACGGGCATGATGACGTCAGCCTTCTGGTTGATGAAGTTCGTCGTGTCGGTCTTGGCCGTGTTCTGATCGGTGAAGTTGCCGACGAAGGTGCCCTTCTGCGTCTTCTCGTTCCAGCCCAAGACCTTGACGTTCTTGTGGTTCTGCTGGTTGTAGTACTGCACGCCGTCCCAGAAGCCGTCCATATAGATCGTCACGGGCGGGATCTCCTGGCCGCCCCAGGTGGCGACGACGCCGGTCTTGCTGTAGGCCGCCGCCGCGTAGCCACCGAGGAACGCGGCCTGGTTCGTCGCGAACACCACGTCTTTCACGTTCGGCAGGTTGATCGAGTTGTCGTCCACCATCACGAAGTCTTTGTTCGTGTTCGCCTTCGCAGCGCCCTTGATGGCCGCCACGAGGTTGAAGCCGGAGGCGACCGTCGCGGTGCAGCCCGCGGCGACCAGCTGGTTGACGTTCGGCACGTAGTCTGACGCGGTCTGAGACTTCGCCATCTTGTACGTCGTGCCGGCCTTTTTCGCTGCCTCTTGCACGGCCTGCAGGCTCAACTGGTTGAACGAGTGGTCGTTGAACCCGGCGGTGTCGGAGACCACGCAGGGCATGAACTTCGACGAGGCCGTCTTGCTGCCGGACGAGGATGAGCTGCTCGGCGAGGCGCTGGGCGGCGGCGCGGAACAGCCGGCCAACACGAGGGCCGCACCTGCGACGAGCGCAGAGACGGCCAGCTTCATACGATGCGACATGGTGATGTGCCTCCTTGGTGGTGTGTCCGCGCGTCGTCGCCCGTCGCGGGGCATGGCCCTGCGACGGCGAACGCGGCCGGACCGGGGTGGGGGAGCCGGCGGTCGGTGAAGACTCGTCGCGACGGGTACGCGGGCGATCCTTTCGACGGACGGCGCCGCCGCGTGGATACTACGCGTCGCGGATGCGCGTTCGCCAGCCGAGACGGGCGTAGGCAGGCCCTCGAGAAGGCCGGCGTCGGGCGCACGGCAGGGTGCTCGGCTGCCTTCTGGCGGCTTGCTTCGCACGGTGGCATGCCGGCCCTCCTCATCGACAGGCTCCTCGGGAAGACGCGCGATGTCTACGCGCGTCGACGGATACCGTTCAGGTTTACACTGCCCTCTTCAGGCTGCGCAACCGTGGGTTTTTGCTCATTTGTTGGTGCCTGAGTGGCGGTAAGAGCCGTATGCTGCATGGTGCTGCCCGACAGCACAACCACGTCTGATCGCCGGCGCGCCCGGGGCCGCCACGGCTCCGCCCGCAGCCGCCGCCGGGCGTCGTCACGATCTTCGTGCGCCGGGGCCGGTCGGGCGGCCGGGGCCCCGCGCGAAGGGAAAGCCGTACCGACCATGACCGGAAAAAAGCCGTCAGAGATCGATTGGGGCGCCTTGCGCCGCCGGGCGAGCGAGGCGTTGGAGCACGCCTACGCGCCGTATTCCCGCTTTCCCGTCGGCGCGGCCGCGCTCGTCACCGACGGGCGCGTCGTCGCGGGCTGCAACGTGGAGAACGCCAGCTACGGGCTGAGCCTGTGCGCCGAATGCGGTCTGGTCTCCGAGCTGCACGCCACCGGCGGCGGGCGGCTCGTCGCGTTCAGCTGCGTCGACGGCCGCGGGCAGACGCTCATGCCGTGCGGCCGGTGTCGGCAGCTGCTCTTCGAACATGCCGCCCCAGGCATGCTTCTAGAGACCGTCTCCGGCATCCGGACCATCGACGAGGTGCTGCCCGACGCGTTCGGCCCGGGGGATCTCACGCGGGCGGAGGCGGCGGCGTGAGCGCGGGCGAGGCGGCCGAAGCGAGCCGTCACGAGGGCGCGCCGGTCGAAGGGTTCGACGCCGTCGACCTCATCCATGCCAAGCGCGACGGCCGGGAGCTCTCCGGCGACCAGATCGCCTGGCTCATCGACGCCTACACGCGTGGCTACGTGGGCGACGAGCAGATGGCGGCCATGGCGATGGCGGTCTTCTTGAACGGCATGACCCGGCGCGAGACGCACGACCTCACGCGTTCGATGATCGCCAGTGGCGAGCGGCTCGATTTCGGCGACCTCGGCAAGGCCACGGTCGACAAACACTCCACCGGCGGGGTGGGAGACAAGATCACGCTGCCCCTCATGCCCCTCGTGGCCTCGTTCGGCGTCGCCGTGCCGCAGCTCTCCGGCCGCGGCCTCGGCCACACGGGCGGCACCCTCGACAAGCTCGAGTCGATACCCGGCTGGCGGGCGGAGCTCAGCCTCGCCGAGATGCGTGCGCAGCTGCGCGGGCCGGGCGGCGTCGTCTGCGCGGCCGGCGCCGGCCTCGCGCCCGCCGACAAGAAGCTCTACGCGCTGCGCGACGTGACCGGCACGGTCGAGTCGATACCGCTCATCGCCTCTTCCATCATGTCGAAGAAGATCGCGGAGGGCACGGGTGCGCTCGTGCTCGACGTGAAGTTCGGCTCCGGCTCCTTCATGGGGGACATCGAGCGTTCTCGCGAACTGGCGCAGGCGATGGTCGAGCTGGGGCACGACGCGGGGGTGCGCACCAGCGCCCTCCTCACCAACATGAACGTGCCGCTCGGCCGCGCCATCGGCAACGCCAACGAGGTGCGGGAGTCGGTCGAGGTGCTGGCGGGCGGCGGGCCGGCGGATGTCGTCGAGCTGACGCTGGCGCTCGCCCGGGAGATGCTGGCGCTCGTCGGCTTGCCCGACGCCGACGTGGCGGGCGCTCTCGCCGGCGGCCGTGCGATGGACGTCTGGCGGGCCACGGTGCGCGCCCAGGGCGGCGACCCCGACGCGGCCCTGCCGCTGCCCCGGCACACGCACACGG
>DASTNL010000094.1:0-7704 GCA_035720905.1 Microbacteriaceae bacterium | reverse complement strand
GAGCTCGGCATCCCGTATTCAGACCCGGTCATGGACGGCCCCGTGATCCAGCACGCGACGCACCGTGCGTTGGAGGCCGGGTTCCGGGTGCGCGACACGTTCACGGCGATACGGCGCATAACGCAGCAGGTGCCGATACCGGTGATCGTCATGACCTACTGGAACCCGGTGCTGCGTTTCGGCCCGCAACGCTTCACCGAGGAGCTTCTCGAAAGCGGCGGCACGGGCCTCATCACGCCCGACCTCATTCCCGACGAGGCCGGCGAATGGCTCTCCGTATCCGGGGCGGCGGGTGCGGAACGGGTTTTCCTCGCGGCACCCACCTCCACCGACGAGAGGCTGCGTCGCATAGCGGACCTCTCGCGTGGTTTCGTCTATGCGGTCTCGACCATGGGCATCACGGGCGAACGCCGCGACGTGGACCAGGCGGCGCGCACGCTGGTCGGGCGCCTTCGAGGGTTCGATACGCCACGCGTCTGCGTGGGCATCGGCATCTCGACGGGCGACCAGGTACGCGAGGTGCTGGGCTATGCAGACGGCGCGATCGTCGGTTCCGCTCTGATCGCGGCGCTGGACGGCTCGGGTGTCGCCGGCGCGGCCGCCAAGGCGGCCGAGCTTTCGGCCGGCAAGTCGGGCGGCTGACGGGCGCGAGGCGCCCCGCCGGGCCTCCTCCACAGGGGCCCGGCAAGGCCCGTCGGGGCCGCCCAAGCGGCGTCCGGGAGCCTCGGATAAGTCGATAGGCTAGGGTGGCCGCGGCCCCCGTGACCGACGCGCGGGGGCGCCGTACGCCGCCGAGACGAACAATCGAGAGAGGTGAGTCACCGGGTGACCGTCCTGAGCATGCTGCCCCTGAGCATCCCGAGTCCGCCGCTGTCCTGGGCGTCGTTCACCATCCCCCTCTTCGGGCTGCACCTGACCGTGCGCACCTACGCGTTGTGCATCCTGGCCGGCATCATCGTCGCGGCCGCCTGGTCGTCCCGCCGGCTGTCGAAGCGGGGCGCCGAGCCGGGCGTCATCCTCGACATCGTCTTGTGGGCCGTGCCGCTGGGCATCATCGTCGCCCGCTTCTGGCACGTCTTCACGCATCCGCACGACTACTTCTATCCGGGCGCGAACCTGCTGAACGTCTTCTACATCTGGGACGGCGGCAACGCCATCTTCGGTGCGATACTGGGCGGCGCGGTGGGTGCTTTCATCGCCTGCCGCATCGCGGGCCTGCGGTTCTGGGTTTTCGCCGACGCCCTCGCGCCGGCCATGCTGGTGGCCCAGGCGATCGGGCGGCTCGGCAACTATGCGAACAACGAGCTTTTCGGCCTGCCGACGAACCTGCCGTGGGGTCTTCAGATCTCGTCTGGCAACCCGGCTTTCCCGGCCGGGCTGCCCTCCGGCACGCTCTTCCAGCCGCTGTTCCTGTACGAGATCATCTGGGATGTCTTGGGCGCCGTCGTCATCGTCGCCATCGAGCGCCGTCACGCGATGCACTGGGGGATCGGCATCGGCTTCTACGGCCTGTGGTATGGCGCCGGGCGCTCCTTCCTCGAGATGATCCGCATCGACCCGAGCGAGTACAGCTTCCTCTCGATCCCCTTCAACGCCTGGGCGGCCATCCTCGCGGCGGTGCTGGGCATCGTCATCATGGCTGTGCAGCACCGGCGCCACCCCGGTGCGGAGCCCGGGGCCTACCTGCCCGGCCGGGAGTGGATCGGCAAGCACACGCTGCCCGACTCGAAACAGAACGATTGGGAAGAAGGCACCGAGCCGCTCGGCCCGCTCCCTATCGCAGACGACGACCAGCAACACATCACGAGCGGCGCCTGACCACACCCGGGCCGCCCACAGGCCGGCTTCCCGGGGCCACAACGACACACATCATCGCGCTTCGCCACGACGTATATGCAGGAGAACACACAGACAATGAGACGCGCGAAGATCGTCGCGACCCTCGGCCCGGCGACATCAGACTATGAGAACATCCGTGCGATCATCGACGCGGGCGTCGACGTGGCGCGGATGAACCTCAGTCACGGCACCTATGCGATCCATGAAGGGGTCTACGCGAATGTGCGCCGGGCGGCGGCCGACGCGGGCCGGGCGATCGCGGTCATGGTCGACCTGCAGGGCCCGAAGATCAGGCTCGGCAAGTTCGAGGGCGGACCCTACCAGCTCGAGGTCGGCGACACGTTCCGCATCACGACCGACGACGTGCTGGGCACGAAGGAGCTCTCGTCGACGACGTTCAAGGGTCTGCCGCACGACGTGAAGCCGGGCGACTTTCTGCTGATCGACGACGGCAAGGTCAAGGTCGAGGTCACGGGCGTCGACGGGCCGGTCGTCGCGACGCGCGTCGTCGTCGCAGGCGCGGTCTCGAACAACAAAGGCATCAACCTGCCGGGTGTCGCCGTCAGTGTGCCCGCCTTGAGCGAGAAAGACGAGGCCGACCTTCGATGGGGCCTGCGGCTCGGCGCCGACCTCATCGCCCTCTCGTTCGTCCGCGGCGCCGCGGACATCGAACGGGTACACGAGATCATGGCTGAAGAAGGCCGCACCCTGCCCGTCATCGCGAAGATCGAGAAACCGCAGGCGGTCGACGCGCTCGAAGAGATCGTCGCCGCGTTCGACGCGATCATGGTCGCCCGAGGCGACCTGGGCGTGGAGCTGCCGCTGGAGGCGGTGCCGATCGTGCAGAAGCGCGCGGTGGAGCTTGCCAGGCGCATGGCGAAGCCGGTCATCGTCGCGACCCAGATGCTCGAGTCGATGATCGGCAGCCCCGTGCCGACCCGCGCCGAGACCTCCGACGTCGCCAACGCGGTGCTCGACGGCGCCGACGCGGTGATGCTCTCGGGCGAGACGAGCGTCGGCAAGTACCCGGTCGTCACCGTGCGCACCATGGCGCGCATCGTGGAGTCGACCGAAGAGCACGGCCTCGACCGCATCCCGCCGCTCGGCACGACCCCGCACACCCAGAGCGGTGCGTTGACGCTCGCTGCGGCCGAGGTCGCAGACTTCGTCGGCGCCCGCTTCCTCTGCGTCTTCACCCAGTCGGGCGACTCTGCACACCGCGTCGCCAGGCTGCGCTGCGGCATCCCGATGCTGGCGTTCACGCCGCTGCCCGAGATTCAACGCCAGCTCTCGCTGTGCTGGGGGATCCGGTCATATCTCGTCGACATGGTGACGCACACCGACCAGATGTTCGCGCAGGTAGACGACATCGTGCTGGCCGGGGGCCTCGCAGAAGTCGGCGACAAGGTCGTCGTCATCTCCGGCTCCCCGCCCGGGATCGCCGGGTCGACGAACGACGTGCGCATCCACGTGGTGGGGGATGCGCAGAACGGCGCCGCGCCGGCCTACAGCGCCCTCCGACCGTGAGTCGGCGGGGTGCCCTGCCGGGCCGCGTGCCGGTGGTGGGAGTCGAACCCACACGCCCTTTCGGGCAAAGCATTTTGAGTGCTCCGCGTCTACCATTCCGCCACACCGGCCGGCACGACGGCATCCAGAATACCGTAAGCTTGACCCGTGAATGACCAAGAACCGTCCGCGTCCGCGCCGCGACGCGTCGTCGTGGCAGAAGATGAATCGCTGATCAGACTCGATATCGTCGAGATTCTGCGAGACAACGGGTTCGAGGTCGTCGGCGAGGCGGGCGACGGTGAGACGGCGCTGGCCTTGGCCACCGAGTTGCGGCCCGACCTGGTCGTCATGGACGTGCGCATGCCGAAGATGGACGGCATCGCCGCGGCGAAGAAACTCAGCGAAGACCACGTCGCGCCGGTCGTGCTGCTGACGGCGTTCAGCCAGAAGGACCTCGTCGAGCGGGCGACCGAAGCCGGGGCACTGGCCTACGTCGTGAAGCCGTTCACGCCGAACGATCTTCTGCCGGCCATCGAGATCGCGCTCGCGCGCCACGCGCAGATCATCGCCCTTGAGGCAGAGGTCTCCGACCTGGTCGAGCGGTTCGAGACCCGCAAGCTCGTCGACCGCGCGAAAGGCCTCCTCAACGAGAAGATGGGCCTCACCGAGCCCGAGGCATTCCGGTGGATCCAGAAGGCTTCGATGGACCGCAGGCTCACGATGCACGACGTGTCGTTGGCGATCATCGACCAGCTGGGCGCGAAAAAGAAGTAGCGGGGGCGCCTTCGGGCAGCCCCGCCGGCCGGACGGGCCGCGCTGCGAGGCCCGCTTGTAAGCTGGTGCGGTGCCGCACGAAAAGCCGACCCTGCTCATCATCGACGGGCATTCGCTCGCGTTCCGCGCCTTCTATGCGTTGCCGCTCGACAGCTTCGTCAACGACGAGGGCCAGCACACGAACGCGATCCACGGCTTCGTCGCCATGCTCATAAGCCTTCTGAAGAAGGAGAAGCCGACCCACGTCGGCGTGGCGTTCGACCGTTCGCGGCACTCGTTCCGCACCCGTGAGTATCCCGCCTACAAGGGCACGCGCGGCGCGACGCCGCCCGAGTTCCTGAGCCAGATCCCGCTCCTCGAGAAGGTGCTCGCGGCGATGAACATCGTCACCGTCAGCATCGACGATTACGAGGCGGACGACATCATGGCGACGCTTGCCCGGCAAGGGGCCGATGAGGGCTACCGCGTACTCGTCGTCTCGGGCGACCGCGACGCGATCCAACTGATCCGCGACGACGTCACCCTTCTCTACCCCAGCGTGCGCGGCGTCTCGGCCTTGAAGCGTTACGACCGCGATGCCGTCGTCGAGCGATACGGCGTCGAGCCCGGGCAGTACCCCGAGGTCGCCGCGCTCGTCGGCGAGACCAGCGACAACCTGGTCGGCATCGCGAAGGTCGGCGATAAGACCGCCGTGAAATGGGTGCAGAAGTATGGCACGGTAGACGAGATCCTCGCGCACGCCGACGAGATCACGGGGGTCGTGGGCCGGAATTTGCGCGAGCAGAAGGAGAACGCGCTTCTCAACCGGCGCCTGAACCGCCTGGTCGACGACGTCGCGTTGCCGGTCGGCCCGTCGGACTTCACGCGACGCGCCGTCGACGAGGCGGCGCTGCGGGAGATCTTCGGAGTCTTGAAGTTCCGCACGCTGCTCGACCGGGTCCTCGACCTCGATGCGCCGGCGGAAGGCACCCGGGCCGAAGAAGGCGGCGGCGCGCCCCGGCCCGAGGAGCTTCGCACGGACAAGGATCTCGCCGCGTGGCTGCAGCGGGTGGGCGCGCCCGGCGGGGCCGTGGCACGGCCGTCGGGTGGGGCCCCGGGCGGCCCGGCCACCGGCGCCGAGGCGACGGCCCCGGGCGGGTTCGCCGTGGTCCTCACCGTGGAGGACGCCGCGGCGTCGGACGATCCGGCTCGCGCCGTCACCCTGGGCGCGGGGATTGCCGACGAGACGCGCTGCGCCTGGTTGGCCGACGGCGGCGAAGCCCTCGCCGCCTGGTTGCAGGGCGCCGACCCGAAGACCGTCTTCGACGCCAAAGCCTTCTACACGAGCCTCGACCGGGCGGGCGTCACTCCCGGCGGCACCGTGTTCGACACGAAGATCACCGGCTGGCTCCTCGACCCAGCCGCGCCGAGCAAGGACCTGGCCGGCCAGGTGCGCTCTCTCCTGGGGGAAGAGCTGCCCGGGCCGGCACCCGAGCAGCTGCTGCCGGTGCCCGACCCGGCAGGGCCCGGAGTGGAGGCCTGGTACCTGGGTCGTGTCGCGTCGGCGATCCGGGAACGTCTCACCGACGGCATGCTCCGGGTCTGGGAAGACATCGAACGCCCCCTGACGCCGGTCTTGGCACGGATCGAGCAAGACGGCGTGGCCTGTGACCGCGGCGTGCTCGACGCTCTGGCGGGTGAGCTCGACGAGCGCGCCGCGGAGCTTGCCCGCCAGGCCTATGCCGAGATCGGGCACGAGGTCAACCTGGGCTCGCCGAAGCAGCTGCAAAGCGTGCTCTTCGACGAGCTGCAGATGCCGAAGACCAGACGCAACAAATCCGGCTACACGACCGACGCGGCGGCGCTGGCCGACCTGCAGCAGTCGCATCCGCACCCGTTCCTCGACTTGCTGCTACGCCACCGAGACGCCACCAAGCTGCGGCAGATCGTCGAGTCGTTGCGGAAGGCCGTGGGGCCCGACGGCCGCATTCACACCACCTACGACCAGGTCGGCACGTCGACCGGCAGGCTCTCCTCCGCCGACCCCAACCTGCAGAACATCCCCGCGAGAACCCCGGAGGGCCGGCGCATCCGCTCGGCGTTCGTCGCTGGGGCAGGGTACGAGACCCTTCTCACCGCCGACTATTCGCAGATCGAGATGCGCATCATGGCGCACCTGAGCGGCGACGACGGTCTCATCGAAGCCTTTCGGCAAGGCGAAGACCTGCACCGTTACGTCGGCTCACACGTCTTCGGCGTGGCGCCCGAAGACGTCACCGCGCAGATGCGCACCAAGGTGAAGGCGATGTCCTACGGGCTGGTGTACGGCCTGAGCGCCTACGGCCTTTCGCGCCAGTTGCACATCGAGACGGCGGAGGCCAGGCGCCTCATGGCGGAGTACTTCGAGCGTTTCGGCGCCGTGCGCGACTACCTGAGAAACGTCGTCGAGCAGGCCCGCGTCGATGGCTTCACCCAGACGATCTTCGGCCGCCGAAGGTTCTTCCCCGACCTTTCCAGCACGAACCGGGTACGCCGCGACAACGCGGAACGGGCTGCCTTGAACGCGCCCATCCAGGGTTCGGCGGCCGACATCATCAAGATCGCCATGGTCGCCATCGCCCGCGACATGACGCGGCAAAACATGGGCTCACGCATGCTGCTCCAGGTGCACGACGAGTTGATCTTCGAGGTCGCACCGGGGGAGTGGGAGGCGCTGGAGACGATCGTGCGCGGGCGGATGGCCGGTGCCGCAGAGCTCACCGTGCCGCTTGTCGTGCAGGTCGGGCGCGGGGCCGACTGGAACTCCGCGGCCCATTAGTCGAGGCAGGCGTCAAACGAAGGTGGGTGTCGCCCGGCCGGGCGACACCCACCTTTGCAACGGGGGAGGCCTCAGGCCAGCCGCGCCTCGACGGTGATCGTCGCGCCGGCGAAAAGACGCGAGACCGGGCAGAGCTTCGCCGCGTCGTCGATGATGGCCTGGAAGCCGGCGGCGTCCACCCCGGGCACGGTGCCTACGACCGTGATCGCCGAGGTGGTTATCGTCGGCTTGCCGTCGACCTCGTCGAGCGTGACCTTCGCCTGGACGTCGAGGCTGGTCGGCGTGAGCTTCTTCTGCCCGAGCGTCACGGCGAGTGCCATGGAGAAGCACGAGGAATGCGCCGCGGCCAGGAGCTCTTCGGGACTGGTCTTGCCGCCGGGCTGCTCGGTGCGCGCCGCCCAGGTCACGGGCAGTGTTCCGAGGGCGCCGCTACCCGAGGTCACGGAGCCGGACCCCGCGCCGATGCTGCCCTGCCATACCGTTCGTGCCGTGCGATCCGCGATGCTCATAGTGGCATCCTCTCTCTCGATCATTTAAC
Organism: Microbacteriaceae bacterium; assembly: GCA_035720905.1. GTDB lineage: Bacteria > Actinomycetota > Actinomycetes > Actinomycetales > Microbacteriaceae > DASTNL01. The sequence continues at coordinate 247 of DASTNL010000094.1, read as the reverse complement.
GTGAGGGTTCTCCTCAAAACTATCGTGTGTGGCCTGCGCGAGGCCAGCCGATCGACCGGTGCGGTGGACTGCCCCAGGCTGGTCCGATAGCATGGGATGTCACACTTGTGACGTTTTCATCCGTTCGCCCAGCGCGGATGCGGTGCGGCCGCTGTTGCTGGCCGATGACGCCTCCGAGCCGGGCCCGATTCATGTCCACCCTGGAGCACACACTTCTATGACAACCGAAACGACCGAGAAGCAGGCC
>DASTNL010000093.1:0-4245 GCA_035720905.1 Microbacteriaceae bacterium | reverse complement strand
CGACGAGCAGTCGCTCCTGGGCTCACTCGGCTCGGCCGGCGCCCGCTATCTGGAGGCGACCCTCAGCGAGCACGAGCACCTCGGCATCTCCCCCTGGTCGTCGACGCTTCTGGCCACCGGAGCGGTCGGAGACGTATGTCTTCGGTTCTTCGACGCCGACGGCAGGCCGACCATCACGGAACTCGACGAGCGCGTGCTCGGCATAGGCCGCCAGACGCTGCTCGCCGTTCCCCGCCGCATCGGGATCGCCGGCGGGGAACGCAAACACGCGGCAATCCGCGGCGCCCTGCTGGGCGGCTGGATCAACATTCTCATCACCGACAAGCAGACGGCCCTCGCCCTGCTGAAAGACTAGAGTCCGGCGGGGCGACGAGAGCCTGCTCACCCGACCGTGGCCGGGATCGTCCGGGAGGCGTTGCCGGGCCCGCCGGCCCGCACGGCGGCGTGTCGGACACCCGAGGAAAGGCAGAGATGGCAGACAACACACAACCCGCTCGGATCGCAGTCGTCTCCGCCCGGTGGCATTCCGACATCGTCGATCGGGCGGTGGCGGGCTTCGAGGCGAACATTCACGACCTGCTGCCGACCGAGACAGAACATTTCACGGTGCCCGGCGCGTACGAGATCCCGCTGCATGCCCAGCGTCTGGCGCGCACGGGCCGTTACGACGCCATCATCGCCTGTGCCTTCGTCGTCGACGGCGGGATCTACCGCCACGAGTTCGTCGCGAACACGGTGGTCGAGGCGCTCATGCGCATCCAGCTCGAGACCGACGTGCCGATCTTCTCGGGGGTGCTCACCCCGCACAACTTCCACGCCCACCAGGAGCACATCGACTACTTCACCCGGCACTTCGAAATCAAGGGCAAGGAGCTCGCCGAGGCTGCGGCGGCCACGCTCAAAAGCCTGCGATCGCTCGCGCGGGTGTAGCCGCCCGAAGACCCGGCCGGCTTCGCCTCCAGCCACCCCTCCCTTCCCCCGCCGAGAGGCGGCCACGCCCGCCGGCGGCCGACCTGCGACGCCGGGAGGCTTCCCCCGCCGCCCGCCGGCCGAGGCTTACGGGCGGCCAGGCAGGGCGGGGCGGTCGAGAGCCGCGACGACCAGAGTCGCCACGCGATCGGCGCAGACGGTTGCCGACGGACCGGCCGTCTCGGGTACCTCCACCCAACGTTCGGCGAACCGGCGAGCCTTCGCCGCGGTGCCGCCACCCGCGCGAACAGCCGTCACAAGCCCACCGATGCTCCGAACGACCGGCCCCGGCAGGTCGTGCCGATAGTCGAGATAGAAGTCTCGCGACGACACATACTCGTCGAGGTCGGGCGCGAGGAAATAGCATGGCACGCCGACGACGGCGGCCTCGAACAAGGTCGACGAATAGTCCGTCACGAAGAGGTCGGCCACCTGCAGCATCTCTTGCGTCGAGAAGCCGGGCGCCGTGTCGACCCCGGCCCCGAACTCGGCTGACATGAGTGGGTGCATCTTGACGACGAGGTGGATGCCCTCCGCGGCGAGGGCCTTCGCGAGCTCGCCGACATCCACGCTGACGGCGCCGTCGAGGCGGAACGTGGGCGCGAACACCGCGACCCGCCGCCCCACCAGGTCGGGATAGGCCGCCGTGATTCTCTGCCTGATCGCCGCGGCACGCCGAGGGTCGCGCAGCCGGTCGACACGGGGCAGCGGCGCCACCTCGATCCGCTCCTCGGGCGTGCCGAAGGCCTCCGCCAAGGCCGGCCGGCACGCGGCGCTGCTGGCCAGGACGACGTCGTACCCCTCGTGCATCCGCATCGCCTTCGCGAGCCGCCGGTCGCGGCCCTCTGCGTGGCCGAGGATGCTGAGCCCGAACTTCTTGAACGAGCCCAGGGCGTGCCAAACCTGCACGACCGTCAACTCGTCGCCGTGTCGCAAAAGGCTGGCGATCATCGCGTAGGTGTCTATGATCAGCACCCGCGCGGTCGCCACGTGATACAGCTGCACGAGCATATGCACCGCATAGCCGAGCTTCGCGGCGTATCCCGGCGGAATCATGCGCACCAGCGTGACGACCCGCACGCGCGGGTCGGCGCGCCGAATCGCGGCGGCAAGGTCGGTGAAATCGGCGGGCACCGTGTCGTGCTCACGGCTCAGCAGCACCACCTTGCGTCGCCTGGGAAGTATACGCATGGGGGCATATGCCATGTTCAAGAGCACGCGGGCGGCATAGGCGACGACGACACGCAGCCACATCTTGCCGGTCGCCGGCGTCGGGCTGGGGCCGGAGCCCGGAGCGACCGCGGCCGGGTGGCCGGCGGCACGGGGCGGGAGAATCAGCTCGCGCACGACCCGCTCCGAGGAGTGCCCGTCGCAGGCTCCCATCTGCCGCGCGAGGAAGTCCGCATGCTTCTGGTCCACCCGCGCCTCACGGATCGCCGCCGCGAGGCCCGAGCTCTCGCGAACGAGCGGACCCGTCACGTAGTCCTCGAAGGGGTAGTAGAACGACCGATCGGCGGTGTATTGCTCGAGGTCGGGGCAGAAGAAGACGATGGGCCGGCGGAGCAAGCCGTATTCGAAGATCGTGGAGGAGTAATCGGTGACGAGCACGTCTGCCGCCATGAGAAGCTCCGTGATCTCCCGGTCGGCGGAGACGTCGATGACGTCGCGCAGCCACGGCCGCGCCTCGCGGAGCGGCCGCACGAACGGATGCATCTTCACCAGCACCGACCAGCCGGTGCCGAGGCCTGCCGTGAGCGCCTCCCAGTCGACGCTCTCGTAGTCGAAGTGGGCGCTCAGCTGGCCGTTGCCACGAAACGTCGGCGCATAGAGAACGATTTTCGTCCCGTCAGGAATCCCGTAGCGTTGCCGCACGGCCCGTGTGGCGCGCGCGATGCGTTCCTCGTCGAAGAACGCATCGGTCCGCGGCACCCCGAGCGCAGCCACACGGGCGAGGTCGATGCCGAAAGCCTCGGCGTAGTTGGCGCGTACCGCCTCGCTGCTCACCGTCACGTCCGTGTAGTTGCGGTGCACGATCGATCCGGGCACCGGGCCACCGGGCAACCCCTCGCGGCTGTAGCCGACCCGTTTGAACGCCCCGGCCGCGTGCCACACCTGCACGAGACGAGTCTCCGGCCGGATACGGAACGGGTAGATGACGGGGTAATAGTCGTCTAAGACGATCGTCTGGGCGGTCGCGGCGAGCCAGGGCAGTCGGACCATGTCATGGGCCACGCGCAGCTCACGCAGCCCCGCCTTGAAGAGGCCTATGACCTCGGTGTCTGGCCGCTGCCGAAGAATCTCGTCCCGCAAGAACGCGATGTTGCCCGAGAAGCCGCCGCGCGAGTCGGAGAGGAACAACACCCTGCCTGGACGGACCTGCGCGAAGCGCGTGAAGATCCGATAGGCCAGGGCGTACGGTGCGAAGCGCAGACGTCTCAGCGTGTGATTGTGCCGCAAAACCATGCGGAGCCTGTTGATCATCGTTCCTCGCTCCCCGCCGCGAGGCGGATAAAGTCGCCGACCGTGAGCCGCTCCCCCCGTAGCGCGGGGTCGATGCCGGCTGCCGTCAAGGCTCGCGCCGCGGCCATCGCACCGCCGTAAAGGGGCGCGAGCGTGCGCCTCAGCATCTTGCGGCGCTGGCCGAAAGCGGCGTCGACGAGGGCAAACACCCGCTCACGCAGCAGGCCCCGCCCACCTTCCTGCGCCCCGGCAGCCGCCCGGCCGTCTGGCGGGGGCGTGCGCTCGAAGCCCACGAGCACGGAGTCGACGTTCGGCACCGGCCAGAAGACGCCGCGCCCGATGCGCGCGCGAACCCGCCACACGCCGTACCAGGCGACCTTGACGCTGGGTGCGCCGTAGGTCTTCGATCCCGGCGAGGCGGCCAGGCGCTCCCCCACCTCGGCCTGCACCATGACGACACCGGAGGCCAGCGAGGGGAATCGTTCCAGAACGCGCAGAAGCACCGGCACCGACACGTTGTAGGGCAGATTCGCGACGAGCCGGTCCGGGGCGCCGGCACGCGCGGCCTCCCCCGCAGCCGCCGCTCCTCGTGCCTGCACCGGCCCTCCCCCCGTAGGCGCCGCCGACGCCACGCCGTCGCCGGGGCCCGTCACATCGGCCGGCCCGGTCAACGTCATCGCGTCTTGGTGCACGACGGTGAGCCGGTCGGCCGCCCCCGCCGCACGTTCCTCGACCGTCGTGCGAAGCCGCCCGGCCAGCCGCCCGTCGATCTCGACCGCGGCGACCCGCGCTCCCGCCTCGAGAAGGGCGAGGGTG
>DASTNL010000092.1:0-2197 GCA_035720905.1 Microbacteriaceae bacterium | reverse complement strand
TTGCCGGGGTTGATGGCCGCATCAGTCTGCAACACGGGCAGGGAGATCTGGTTCGAGGCCTGCGTCTGCTGCTGCTGTTGCTGCTGCCCGCCTTCGCCGCTGTCGGTGCCCCCTTGGCCGGGGAAGGTGAAATTCCAGAAGTTGAACGGGTTCTCCGAGCCGGACCCTCCGCCACCCTGCTGGTCTTGCGAGTCTCCGCTGCTGCTCTTCGGCGCCGCCGACGAGGAGATGCTGATGCTCCGGTTGATCGAGCTGACGATGCCGTCGGTGACGGTGCCGGAGAGCCCGAGCGGCGCGCCGATCGCGATCGCGGCCTGGCCGACGTTCACCTTCTCTGAGTTCGCGAAAGTGGCCGGCGCCATGTCGCTGGCACCCTGCAGCTTGATGACCGCGAGATCCACGACCGGGTCGGTGCCGACGATCGTCGCCGGGTAGATCTTGCCGTTGTTGTCGGTGACGCTGATCTGTACGTTCGCGGCATCGCCGTCCAGCGTCACGACATGCGTGTTGGTGAGGACATAGCCGTCTTTGGTGAGGACGATCCCCGACCCCGTGCCACTCTCCTGCGCGCCGGTGACGTTGATCGTCACGACGCTGGGTGATGCCTTCGCGGCTACCGCCGTCACCACGGTGGCGCTCTTGGCGTCGTTGACGGTGATATTCGCAGGCCCCGTCGTCGTGACGTTGCTCACCTGGCCGCCGTGCGAGGCGGTGTAAGAACCAATGAGGCCGCCCCCCGCAGCCCCTGCGGCCCCGCCGATCAGCGCGCCGACGGCGAGCGAGGCCACAATGAGCCCCGCATTGCGCCGACGCAGCGGCTTGACGCGGCCGGCCGGCGCCGAGTCTGCCGGGGCGCCGTAGCCGTTCTCGTAGCCGCCCTGGCCGCCGACGCCATAGGGCTGTGGGTAGCCTGGGTAGGGCCGCCCGAATGCGTCACGGCCAGCTTCCGGCGCGGCTGGTGCCGGCGGAGGTGTCATCCCCCCCTCGGGGCGGGCGTACGGCTGCGTCGGCCCGGTCGGCGAACCTGCGCCGCCCGGCACCCCGCTCGCGTTCTTCTCGGGCCTGTTGCCGGTCTCGTCGGGCATGTCAGTCATCGTCCTGCTCCTTCCTTGTGCATAAAGCTTCCGTCACCCTGCTGGGCATCGTCTATGCGATGTCTATGCCGGCCCTCACCTTTCGGTATGAACTGCGCCAGTCCGCCCTCCGACCGGCCGTCAGCACCCTCCCGCACCGACCCCGCCTCGCCGGGCCGCCCCGGAACGACCGCATAACGACGCAGCCGTAGGCTCGGGTTCGTTTCCCTGACGTGTGACAGGAGGCGTGGGGAAAGCGTGGCGACGGCCAAGCCCGGCTCCGTGCTGAGCTCGGAGAGGGCCGTTCCCGCCGGGTCGAGTATGACGCTGTCGCCGATGCCGCCGGGTGCCGTCTGGCCGGCTCCGATGACGAAGACGGTGTTCTCGATCGCCCGAGCCGAGAGCAGGGTGCGCCAATGCTCCTGCTTCGAAGGCCCCGGTACCCATTCGGCCGGCACGGCGACGACGTCGGCGCCGGCATCGAGAAGCGTCCTCGTCACCTCGGGGAAGCGCACGTCGTAGCAAGCCTGCAGGCCGACGCGAAACGGGCCCAACGAAAAGGTCTGCGGCTCACCCAGAGCACCGGGACGCACCCACTCGGATTCCCGGGCGCCGAACGCGTCGTAAATGTGCTGTTTGCGATACGAGGCGACGACACCGTGCCGGGGTGCGACCGCCACGACCGTGCTGAAGAACCGCGCCGCCTCGGGGCTCTTCTCCGCGAGCCCCGCGACGATCGTGACGTCGAGACGGTCGGCCAGGGTGGCGAGCCCCGCCACGAACGGGCCGTCGACGGCCTCGGCCGCGGCGAGCATCCGAGGCCCGAGGCGGGGCGTGAAGAAGGCGGAGTATTCGGGGAAGACAACCAGTCGGGCTCCCCTGCCACGGGCCTGCGCGGTCAACTCCCCGATGTGCTCGATGTTAGCCTGCTTATCGGCGACCGGCGCGAACTGTGCCGCCGCGACGCCGACAAGCCCGCCCGAGCCTTCGGTCACCTCGGCGCTCTTCTCGGTCATGTCTCTATTCTCCCGGCCCGACGCCGGCCGCGACACATCGGCGCGGCCTCCCGGTACCGCCACAGAGGCCCTGGGGGACGCTGTGCTAGAGTCTCTTCTTGTGCCGCG
>DASTNL010000091.1:0-2293 GCA_035720905.1 Microbacteriaceae bacterium | reverse complement strand
CACGACGTCGGCCTCGGTGGCGAGTTCTCGCACGAGGGCGATGCCTTCCGGGGTGCGCAGGTCGGCGACGACGCTGCGCTTGCCGGCGTTGAGGTTCGCGAAATACCCGCTGCGTTCCGGCGAGATGACGGGGGGCAGGCCGCGGGAGGGGTCGCCGCCGGGCGGCTCGATCTTGATGACGTCGGCCCCGGCGTCGGCCAGCAGGCGTGTGCAGTACGGGCCGGCGAGAATCTGGGTGAGGTCGAGGACCGTCACGCCGTCGAGCGGTCGGGGTCTGTCTTCTGCCATCGCTTCTTTCTTCTCTTCTGGCACGGTGTCGCGTCGCGCGGTGTCGCTATGGCGTCAATCCCGCAGGCCGAACGTGCCGACCCGGTTGCCGGTGCGGATCTGCACGGCCTTCAACTGGGTGAATTCTTCGAAGCCGGCCCGACCCATCTCTCGCCCGTACCCGGAGGCCTTGTAGCCGCCGAACGACATCTGCGGCGCGCCGTCGATGGTCGTGTTGATGTAGACGGTGCCGCTGCGCAGCTTGCGCATGACGGTGAGCGCCGTGTCGAGGCTCGACGTCCAGATCGTGTTTGCGAGGCCGTAGGCGACGCCGTTGGCGAGGTTCACCGCCTCTTCGGCAGTGTCGAACTTCGTGACGGTCAGGACGGGGCCGAAGATCTCGTTCTGGAACGCATCCGTCTCGGGCGCCACGTCGGCCAGCACGGTGGGTGCGACAAAAAGGCCGTCGGCGTGTTGCGGGTCGGTCAAGCGCGTGCCGCCGGTCAGGACGCGCGCACCTTGTGCCTGTGCCTCTTCGACGGCGTTCAGAACCTTCTCCAGATGCCCCTCGTGGATCATCGCGCCGTAGTCGGCGTCTATCTCGGCGCCGCCCACCCGCAGGCGTGCGGCGCGTTCGGCCAGCCGCCGGTCGAATTCGTCGGCGATCTGAGCCTGGACGAGCAGACGTGCTCCTGCGACGCAGCATTCGCCTTGGTTGTGGGTCGCGCCGAAGACGACGCCTTCCACGGCGGCGTCAAGGTCGGCGTCGGCGAAGACGATCTGCGCGGCCTTTCCACCCAGTTCCAGCGAGGTTTTCTTGAGGTTCGTCTTCGATGCCTCGAGAACGTGACGACCCGTCGCCGTGGAACCGGTGAAGGTGATCATGTCGACGTCGCGGTGTTCGGCGAGCGCTTGCCCGGTCGCCCCTTCGCCGGTGATGACGTTGTACACGCCGGCCGGCACCCCTGCCTCCAACGCCAGCTGAGCCAGGAGCAACGCGGAACCGGAGGTGAACTCGGAAGGCTTCGCGACGACGGTGCAACCGGCGGCGAGCGCGAAGGCGACCTTCTGGCACAGGATGAGCAATGGGAAGTTCCATGGCACGATCGCCCCGACCACGCCGATCGGCTCCCGCACGAGGAGGCCCGTGAAATCGCCCCCGAGGTTGGTGTGGATGTCGCCGTGATCGGCTGCCGCGAGGCTCGCGGCGAATTCCATGAGGCCGATCGCTCCCTCGGCGTCGTTCAGCGCGACCCGTAGCGGTTTGCCGCCCTCGTCGGAGTCGAGGCGTGCCAGCTCTCCTTTGTGCTCTCTCATGAGACCCGCCAGGGCGGTGAGCGTGCGCAGGCGCGTCATGCCGGCGGCGTCGGACCACACCCCCGAGTCGAATGCACGGCGGGCCGCGGCGACCGCGTCGTCCACCTGATAGCGGCTGGCACGGGCGTAGATCGACACGACCTGCCCCGTCGCAGGGTTACGCCGCTCGAGGACGTCGTCTTTCGGGCCGTAGACGATCTGGCCGTCGATGACGAGGCCATAACGGGTCGGTTCGGCGTGGGTGGTGCTGTCTTTTGTGAGTGTCATCTCTGGCCTTTCTTTTGTGTTCCGGCCGCATGACGGCCAAGGAAAGCTTGTACGGCGTGCACCTGTTCAGGGGTGCCGCAGCAGGTTTGGACACCGAGGCGTTCGGCCCGCAGCCCGGCATCGAAGTCGGCCGCGCCGATACGGACCGCCTGTTTGATGGCGGCCACGGCGTGCGTCGAGCGGGCGGCGAGATCGCGCGCGAGGGCTTCTGCCCGGCCGGCCAACGCTTCAGGCGGGACGATCTCGGTGACGAGGCCGTACGCGAGCGCGGCGGCAGCGTCGATGGGCCGGCCGGTCAGCATGAGCGACGTCGCCCGGCCGGCGCCGATCGCGCGAGGCAGGCGTTGTGTGCCGCCCCAGCCCGGCGTGTTGCCGAGCGTGATCTCAGGCTGGCCGAAGAGCGCCGTGTCGGCGGCGATGCGAATGTCGCAGGCCAAAGCGA
>DASTNL010000090.1:0-7463 GCA_035720905.1 Microbacteriaceae bacterium | reverse complement strand
CGGCAGCGCCAAGCGAGGCGCACCAGGCCGGCGCGGCCAGGCGCGACAGTGCCGCCACGGTGAACGCCACCACCGCGACGGCCTGGGCCAGGAACCACCACGCGGGCCCGTCGAAGAGGCCGCCGAGCGAGGTGCTGGCCGCGGCGATGAGGAAGAGGAGCGCCGCGACGGTGCGCCACTGCCCGGCGCCCGTGGCCGTGCCCTCGCGGGCGGCGGTCATGAGGCGACCCTTCGCCCGGCGCGACCCCGGGCGACGTCTGCGATCCGCCATCCGGCGGCGAGGAGCCTCGCCCGCACGGCGGGGCCGAGGGGGCCCGCGGCGACGACAGTGCCCGTGGCGGCGCCCCCGGGCCGGGCCGCACCGAGCACGCCGACGAGGTCGTCGCATTCGGGCCGCAACGCGACGACGAGCGCGCCCGGGCGCCGCAGCGCCGCAGTCAGGCGGAAGAGGGCGGCCTCCGGCTCCCCCCGGGCCGCGGGGTGCAGCGTCGCGAGTTCTCGCGGCAGCAGCGTGTGTGCCCGCGCCGCGGAGTAGGAGGCGTGCCCGCCGCCGGGCCGCTCGCCGAAAAGCTGGCGAGCGCCGGCCTCTACGACGTGCAGGTCGCAGCGCCTCGCCGCCGAGAAGGACGCCGCCGCCGCGACGGCCCGCACCAGGAGTTCGAAGGACTCGTCGTCGTAGGCGTAGGCAGAGCGCACCCTCTTGGCCGTGCCCGGCCGCCCCCGGGTATCCACGTACAGCCACACCTCGGGCCTTCGCCGTTCTTCCTCCTGACGCACCATCAGCTTGCCGAATCGCGCCGTCGCCCGCCACTGCATGCGGCGTATCGGGTCGCCCGGCAGATAGGGCCGCGCGGTGGTGCCCTCCAGCGGGCCGCCGACACCTCGTCCGCTGCGTGAGGCGTTCTCGCGCACGCCGGGCGGCATGGTGACGGGCCAGGAGAGCCTCGCGGGCTCGGGGAGCACCAACACGCGCCCCCGGCCGTCGGCGCACAGGCGCCGCCGCGCGAGGCCGAACCGATCGGTGACCTCGAGGAAGAGCGGGCCGATCGAGTAGTCGCCGCGACGGCTGGCCCGGATGAGGCGTCGCGTCCCTCGCCCGGTGATCCTCCCACCCCCGCCGGCACCGTCCGCCGCGGCACCGGCCGGCCCGAGGTCTTCCAGGCCGTCGGGCATGACGAATCGCCACGGTGCGGCCCGGGGAGCCGCCTGCGGCGCTGTCGACAGCCGCCGCATTGTGCCCCAGGCGCCCGCCTCGGCCGGGGCCGCCGACCCAGCCCCGGAAACGATCGTGAGCACGGCCGTGCCGCCCACGGGGACCGCCGGTGGGTCGACGCTCAACTGCGGCGGCGGAAGGCTACCTGCCAAACGCAGCGAGACGAGGGCCGCCGCGGGCAGTGCCACGAGCAGCACCCCGACGACGAGTAGATCTTGCCGCCCCACGAGCACGGCGAGCGCGAGAACGAGAAAGCCGGCCACAGCGAGAGCCGTGCCTCGGCCGGTCAGGGCGAGGATGCCCCGCGGTGTGCGGGCGGGCCGTCGTCCCCTGGCCACGTGGCTTCACCTCCCGTGCCGCAAGGCACCCGGCAGGGGCCCCGGTGCGGCAGGCAGCGCGGCCGCGGCCCGGCGAAGCGCCCGCCCGACGACCTCGCCGGCCGCGCGCCGGGCGTCTGGCCGCCGCACGTCGTCGAGGAGGATGAGGCGGTGGGCGAGCACGTCGACGGCCAGGGAATCCACGTCGTCGGGAATTGCGAAGTCGCGGCCGTCCATGACGGCCTGCGCCTTCGCGACGGCGACCAGCTGCAGCGTGGCCCTCGGGCTCGCGCCGATCCGCACCTCCGGGTCGTCGCGCGTCGCACGCACGATGTCGACGACGTACTGTTTCACCGGCGCCGAGACGTACACCCGGCGCACGAGCCCCATCACGTCGCGCAGATCCTCGACGTCGATGACCGGGGCGAGCCTCTCGAGCGGGCCGGCGCCGTCTCTCGCCCCGAGCATCGCGACCTCTGCCACCCGGCCGGGATAGCCCATCGCGATGCGCGCGGTGAAGCGATCCCGTTGCGCCTCTGGCAGCGCGTAGGTTCCCTCCATCTCGATCGGGTTCTGCGTGGCGAACACCGTGAAGGGAACCGCGAGCGGGTACGTGGCGCCGTCCACCGTGACTTGACGCTCGGCCATGCATTCGAGCAGGGCCGACTGTGTCTTGGGGCTGGCCCGGTTGATCTCGTCGCCGATCACGATGTCGGCGAAGACCGGGCCGGGTTTGAAGACGAAACGTGCCTCGCGCTGGTCGTAGACGGCGACACCGGTGACGTCACCGGGCAGGAGGTCGGGTGTGAACTGGATCCTCGCGACGCTGCATCCGACGCACCGCGCGAGCGCCTTGACGAGCACGGTCTTGCCGACGCCCGGCACGTCTTCGATCAGCAGATGGCCGCCCGAGAGCAGCACGGTGAGGGCTGTGCGGATCGCATCGGGCTTGCCCTGGATGACGGTCTCGACGCTGGCGGTGATTCGGGCGGCGATGTCCTTCGCCCACGGCGCCGCTGGCCGGCCGAGGGTGCTGACGGAGGTGTCGCCGCGCAAGCTCATGTCGCCTGCAGGTACTCGTAGACGGCCGTGGGAACGTACGGCCGCACGTCCCCGCCCAGCGCCGCGACCTGGCGCACGAGCGAACTTGAGACGTGCGCGTGTGCGGGATCGGGCAGCAGGAAGACCGTCTCGACGTCGGCCAGGTTGCGGTTCACGATCGCCATCGGCGTCTCGTAGGCCACATCGACCTGTGAGCGGATGCCCTTCACCAGCACGTGCGCGCCCACGTCGCTGCAGTAGTCGACAAGCAGCCCGATGCTCCAGGAGGCGACGAGGACCGTTGCGCCCAGGCGAGCGCTGTCGAGCGACTGCTCGATGAGGGAGACCCGCTGGGCGACGGGCAGCATCGCGTCTTTGTCGGGGTTGTGCACGACGACGACGTGCACCTCGTCGAACAGTTTCGCGGCTCGCTCGATGACATCGAGATGCCCGAGCGTGACGGGGTCGAACGATCCAGGGACGACAGCGATCCTGTTCATATCGAGATAAGACTACCGGCTACCAGCCACCAGGGCCGTTATTGCATCGTTATCTCATTGTTATATTTCCGTTATTTTTGTCCCCGCCGACGTGATCACACTTCCCCGGCCCCCTCGGCCCCCTCGGCCCCCTCGGCCTCCGCCGTGCGACACGGGCGGATTGACGCATGCCGTCGTCAGTTTCTCGCCAGAAAGTCACGCTCGATGTCGTCGAGCCGGTCTTGCAGGGCCGCGCCCAGCGCGGGGTGAGCCGCAAGACCCCCCGGCGCCGCGAGCAGGCGCGCCGCGTCGGCGCGCGCCTCGGCGATCAGGTCGCCGTCGCGCGTCACACGCAAAAGCCGCAGCGAGGAGCGCCGGCCCGACTGGTCGGCGCCGAGCACGTCGCCCTCCCGGCGCAGTTCCAGGTCTATCCGAGCAAGCTCGAATCCGTCGGCGTTCGCCGCGACGGCGTCGACACGCAGGCGCCCCGGCGTCTCGGCGAGCGCGCGGGTGACGAGCAGGCACAGGCCAGCGGCGCCCCCCCGGCCCACCCGGCCGCGCAGCTGGTGCAGCTGCGAGAGGCCGAACCGGTCGGCGTCGAAGATCACCATGAGAGAGGCGTTCGGCACGTCGACCCCGACCTCGATCACCGTGGTCGACACGAGCACGTCGATCGTGCCCGCGGCGAAGGCCTCCATGACGGAGTTCTTCTCCTCGGCCGGCAGCCGGCCATGCAAGACCCCGATACGGGCGCCGGCGAGTTCCGCACGAGACCTGGCCGTCGCCGCCACCTGCTCGACGGAAGACCGGGGGACCCCCGGCGCCTCCTCCCCTTCCGGCAGGAGGGGGATGCCGGCCTGGAGCGTGGCGCGCCCGGGCGGCGGGGCACCGTGGTCGGGATCGTCCGGCACATCGTCGTCGGGCCGGCCCCCGGGCGCCGGCTCGGCGTCGATGGCGGGGCAGACGAGGAACACCTGCCGCCCGGCTGCGACCTCTTCGGCCGAGCGTGCCCAGATGCGCTCCTCCCACCGCGGATGCTCGGCGAGCGGCACCGCGATCGTCTGTACCGGCCGCCGGCCGGGCGGCATCGTGCGCAGGGTCGACACGTCGAGATCGCCGAAAACCGTCATCGCGATGGTGCGCGGTATCGGCGTCGCCGTCATAACGAGCGTGTGCGGCGCCCGGCGGCCCTTCGTGCGCAGCACGTCGCGCTGCTCCACGCCGAAGCGGTGCTGCTCGTCGATGACGACGAGCGCCAGGTCGTCGAAGACGACGGCGTCACCGAACAACGCGTGCGTGCCGATGACGATCCGCGCCCGGCCGGAGGCGATCCTCACGAGCGCGGTGCGGCGCTCGCGGGCGGAAAGGGCACCCGTCACGAGGGTGGGTTCGAGCAAGGCGGCAAGGTCGGGGCCGAGAAGGCGCACGATGGAGCGCAGATGTTGCCCCGCGAGCACCTCGGTCGGCACCACCAGGGCGCACTGCCCGCCCGACTCGGCCGCGACGAGCATCGCCCGCACGGCGACGAGGGTCTTGCCGCTGCCGACGTCCCCCTGCAGCAATCGACTCATCGGGTGGGGCCTGGCGAGGTCGGCCTCGATCTCGGCCCCCACCGCGCTTTGGTCGGCGGTCAAGGCGTACGGCAGCCTGGCGTCGAACTTTTCCCGAAGACCGCCCTTCGCCGCAGACCGTGCCACCGATGAGGAGGCCTCCGACTCCGAACGCCGCTCGAGCAACGCCGTCTGGAGCACGAGGGCCTCGATTCGACGCAAGGCCTCGCGGGCCCGGCGCCATTGCGCGTCGCTCGTCGGGCGGTGAACCATCTCCAACGCCTCCCGATAGCCGGGCATGCCGTGCCGCCGGCGGATCTCTTCGGGCACCGGGTCGTCGAGCTCCCCCAGAGCGTCGAGGACCACGCCGACCGCGCGCTGAATCCGCCAGCTGGCGATCGCGGCGGTCGCGGCGTAGACCGGGATCGGCGTCGTCGCCCACCGTCTCGCCTCCGTCTCCGACGGCTGCCCCTCCGCTTCGTCGAAGAGCTCGTAATCGGGGTGGGCGAGCTGCAGCTGGCCGCGATACAGCGAGACCTTGCCGGCGAACATGCCGCGCACCCCCGGGCGTAGCTCGTTCGCCCGCCACGGCTGGTTGAAAAAAGTCAGCGCGAGGCTGCCCCGGCCGTCGGAGAGGCGCACGTCGAGGATCGTGCCGCGCCTGGCCCGCATGGGTCGCTCCCGCACGCCTTGCACCTCGGCCACGACCGTCACGGCCTCGCCCTCGGTGAGCGCGGCGAGCGGCGAGAGCTCGCCCCGGCTGGCGTAACGCCGCGGATAGTGTGTCACAAGGTCGCGCACGGTCTCGAAACCGAAGGCCTTGTGCAGCGAGCCGGCGCTCCTGCCGCCGATGATGCCGCGCAGCGGGTCGCGAAGACCCGCTCCCGCCGACGAACGCGGGCCGGCCGGGGCCGGGGTCTCGCCAGGCGTCGGCGATGCACGGCCCGGGGTGCCCATGCTGCGAGTCTACGGTCGGCCGCCGACAGCCCCGGCCGCGGTGTCGCTACCGTGGTGGAGTGACGAGGATCATCGGCGGATACGCGGGCTCACTGAGCCTCGTCGTGCCGAAGAACGGCACGAGACCCACCAGCGACCGGGTGCGGGAGGCGGTGTTCTCGGCACTCGACGCCCGCGGCATGCTGCCGGGCGCCCACGTGCTCGACCTGTACGCCGGCAGCGGGGCGCTGGGGCTCGAGGCCGCGAGCCGCGGAGCCGCCCGGGTGACGCTCGTCGAGAGCGCGGCCGCGGCGGTGCGGGCATGCCGGCGCAACGCCGCGGCGGTCGTCGCGGCCGCGGCCGGCAGGGTGGACGTTCCGACGATCGACATCCGGGCGACCACGGTGATGCGCTTCCTCGAACGGGAGGCGCACACCGGTGCCGGGTGGAACGTGGTGTTCCTCGACCCGCCGTATGCGCTTGCGGCAGGCGAGATGGCGTCGGCGCTTCGCCGCGTGATCCCGGGCCTCGCACCCGGCGCGAGTATCGTCGCCGAGCGCGGGGTGCACAGGGACGCCTTCACCCCGCCGGCCGGGCTCGAAGAGGTGCGCCAGAGCCGCTACGGCGACACCGTGGTGTCGTGGCTGTCTCGGGCGCCCGCCCGTGAGGCGTCTCGGTAAGGGTCCCACCCCCCGTCGTCACGGTACGGATGCCGGCCGACCCAGACTCGGGCACCCCGATCGGCCGGCCCAGCCCGGCCGAGGCGGCGAAACCCCTCGGGCAGCGGCGCCGTCGGGGCGAAGGTCGCCAGAAGCCCGTGGTCCTCACCACCGCGCATCGCCATCTCTGGATCGTCGCCGAGCGCCTCCCGATCGAAGATCACGCTGACGCCGCTCGCCCGGGCGAGCCGCCTGGCGTCCTTCGCCAGCCCGTCGCTGACATCCATCATCGCGTGGGCACCTGCGCGCGCCGCGACCGGCCCGGAGGCGATCGGTGGGGCCGGCCGCAACTGCGCGTCGATGAGGGTTCTATGCAGACGCCGCAAGCCCTCCGCACGCGACCGGTCGGGCCGGCCGTTCCCGTCGACGCCCTGTTCGAAAAGCAGGCGCAGGCCCCGGCCGGCGAGGCCGAGCTCGCCGCAATAGGCGACGACGTCGCCAGGCCGGGCGCCGGCACGGGTCACAGGCGCCCGGCCCTCCAGGTCGCCGAGAGCGGTCACCGTGATCGTGTGTGTCACCGAGGTCGACAGATCGCCGCCGACGACGCCGCAGCTCGGTGCGAGTGCGAGGCACGCCGCCGCGAGGCCCCGGGCGAAGTCCTCGAGGCGCCTGAGGGCTGTGTCGGGTGCGACGGCCAGCGCCACGACGAGGGCGCTCGGCCGGGCGCCCATCGCCGCGACGTCGGAGAGGTTCGTCGCCGCCGCCTTCCAGCCGAGGTCGAACGGCGTGGACCAGGCCGTTCGAAAGTCGGGGCCTTCCACCATCATGTCGGTGGTGACGACGAAGCGCCCGTCCGGAGCGGCGACGACCGCCGCGTCGTCGCCGATGCCGAGCGACGCCGCGCCCGACACAGGCAAGAGCGGCGTCAGCCGCCGCAGCACCGCCTCCTCGCCCAGCTGGGCCACCGTCTCGGCCAAGGCCCCGGCTCGGGGGGCCGTGCCGTCGGATGCGCTCACCCCCACAACGCTAGCCTGGTGGGTGATGGCCCTCGATCATGTCCGCCGACTCGCGGCGCTCGCTGCAGCGGCCTGCCTCGTTCCGCTCGTCGCCGGGTGCACGGCGACGGTCTCGCTGCCGCCCGCCGCACACGCCGACTCACCCGACTGTGCCGCGGTCACGGTGCGTCTGCCCGCGAGCGTGGCCGGACTCGCCAAGCGGGCGACCGACTCTCAGGCGACCGCGGCGTGGGGCAGCCCGCCCGCCGTGCT
>DASTNL010000089.1:0-13981 GCA_035720905.1 Microbacteriaceae bacterium | reverse complement strand
GAGCCGTTCATGGTGGCCGACTTGCAGCTGTATCGGGGGCGCAGCCTCGACATCGTCACCCAGGCGGTGACGCTCGCGACGTACGGAACGCGGATCGCCGGCGACTACCGCCTGTACACCGTCGCGAACTCGATGGCGGAGGTCGCGGCGCGGCTCACGGAGGCCGCGGCCGGCGTGCAACAGTACCTGCTGCTCGTGGGAGCCCTGCGCTCGCTTTCCCGCGGCGAGCACGATCCGGCTGCGACGCTCGACTCCTACCTGCTGCGGGCCCTCTCGGTCGCGGGGTGGGCGCCGAGCTTTGACGCGTGCGCCCGATGCGGCGCCGTGGGGCCGTGCCGGCACGTCGTGGTGCAGATGGGCGGCGCGGTCTGCGACGCGTGCGCGCCGCCCGGCGCGCCGCGGCTCGACGAGGCGACGGTACGCCTGCTGGGCACGCTCCTCGCCGGCGACTGGGCGGAGGTCGACGGTGCCGGCGAGCAGACCCGGCAGGCGGCAGGCGGCATCGTCTCCGCATACGCGCAGTGGCATATGGAGAAAGGCCTGCGCTCGTTGCGCCTCGTCGACCGTCGCCCCGACGAAGAGGCGGTATGAAGCCTTACACCCATCGGGACGCGGTGCCGTTCCGGCCTCTGGACTGGACCGGTGTCTACCCGCCGGCCTTCGCGGCGGGTACGGTGCCGGCACATGTCGCGATCGTCATGGACGGCAACGGCCGCTGGGCGAACCGGCGGGGCCTGCCCCGGGTCGAAGGTCACCGGGCGGGCGAGGCGGCCCTGCTCGACGTGGTGGCCGGTGCGATTCAGGCCGGCGTCAGGAACCTGAGCGTCTATGCGTTCTCGACAGAGAACTGGCGCCGCTCACCCGACGAGGTGCGCTTCTTGATGGGGTTCAACCGTGAGGTGCTGCACCGCCGTCGCGACCAACTGAACGAGTGGGGAGTGCGGGTGCGCTGGTCGGGTCGCACCCCCAGGCTCTGGCGCAGCGTCGTGAAGGAGTTGCGCTTCGCCGAAGAGCTCACGCGCACGAACACGGCCCTCACGTTGACGATGTGCGTGAACTACGGCGGGCGCACCGAATTGGTCGACGCTGCCCGGGCGCTCGCGGCCGACGCTGCCGCCGGCCGGCTTGCGCCGCGGGCGGTCACCGAGCGCACCCTGCGCCGCTACCTGTATCAGCCGGACATGCCCGACGTCGATCTTTTCGTGCGCAGTTCGGGGGAGCAACGCACCAGCAACTTCCTTCTCTGGCAGTCGGCCTACGCCGAGATGGTCTTCCTCGACACGCTATGGCCCGATTTCACGAGGCGGGAGCTGTGGAGCGCGATCGAGCGATACGGTGCTAGGCACCGCCGGTTTGGCGGCGCCGTCGACACGCCGCGCGTCACCTGAGGCCCGCGGGCGGGAATGACCGGGCCGGCGTGTCCGTTCTCCCCGGTATGAGCACACCGATCAAGGTCGATATCTGGTCCGACGTGGCATGCCCGTGGTGCTATATCGGCAAGCGCAAGTTCGAGGCGGGCGCCGGGCTGTTCGCGGGGGAGGGGCAGGGCCGGGCCGTCGACGTGGAGTACCACTCCTTCGAGCTGGCTCCCGACACCCCCGTCGACTTCGAGGGCAGCGAGTTCGAATACCTCTCGGAACGCAAGGGGATCGCGCTCGACCAGGTGACCCAAATGCTGGGCCGGGTCTCTTCCATTGCCGAGAGCGTCGGGTTGAATTACGACTTTCCGGCGGTGCAGCACACCAACACGGTCAAGGCACACCAAGCGCTCCATTTCGCCAAGGCGCACGGCAAGCAAGCCCAGCTGAAGGAGCGCCTTCTGAAGGCGTACTTCGTCGAGGGCGGCCACGTCGGCCACATCGACACGCTCGTCGGCTACGGCGCCGAGGTGGGGCTCGATCCAGAAGAGCTGCGTCGCTCGCTGGAATCCGACGAATACCTCGCCGCGGTGCGCGCCGACCAGACGAAGGCGCAGGAGTACGGCATCCAGGGGGTGCCCTTCTTCGTGATCGACGGCAAGTATGGCGTCTCGGGCGCGCAAGAGGCCGCCACGTTCGCCCAAGTGCTTGGCCAGGTGTGGGAGGAGCGGTCGGCCGACGAGACGAGCGAGCCGGCGGCGGAGCCCGCTGCGGCTGCGCGGGAGGGCGCCCGGTGAACGGCCTGACGCCGCTCGGCGACCCCGACGCCGTTGTGTGCGTCGACGGCGTGTGCTTCATCCCGGGCGCCACAGCCGGGGCGTCGGGCGTCACGGCGGCAGGCGAGGCAGAGCCTGACCCGTCGGCGTCAGGCGCTGTTTCTGCGCTCGCCCACACCGTGGAAGGTGCGTCGCCTGCGGCGGGCTCCGAGCCCGTCGAGGCCGGATCGGCCTTCGCCCGCTGAGCCGTACCCGGGTCTGCGAGAATGGGGGCGATGCCTACCACCGTTCGTGACGCCCGGCTGCCGGGTGCTCCGCTCGCCGACTCCAGGGCCGGCGCCACCGCCGACGCCTCGGCCCGGAGCGGGCATGCGCCGACGGCGGGGCGCGACGCGGCCGGGCGCGACCTGTCGCACCGGGGGCGCGGCCCGGTCATGGTCGGCGACATCGCGCTCGACGTCCCGGTCGAGCTGGCGCCCATGGCGGGAATCACGAACGCCGCCTTCCGGCGGCTCTGCCAAGAGTTCGGCGTGGGGCTTTACGTCAGCGAGATGACGACCGCGCGGGCTCTCGTCACGCGCAACGCGAAGTCGATGCAGTTGATCCGGCACCACGAGTCGGAGAAGACGCGTTCCGTGCAGCTGTACGGTGTCGATGCGGCGAGCATCCGCGAGGCGGTGACGATGCTCGTCGCCGAAGACCGGGCCGACCACATCGACCTGAACTTCGGCTGCCCCGTTCCCAAGGTCACGAGGCGCGGGGGCGGCGCCGCGCTGCCGTGGAAACTCGGGTTGTTCCGCAGCATCGTCGAGGCGGCCGTCCAGGCGGCCGGCCCGGTGCCCGTGTCGGTCAAGATGCGCAAGGGCATCGATGCCGACCATCTCACCTACCTTGAGGCCGGCACGATCGCCGAGGGCTCGGGCGTCGCCTCCATCGCCCTGCACGCCCGCACCGCCGCCGACTTCTATTCCGGACACTCTGACTGGTCGGCGATCGCACGCCTCAAAGAACGCATCGCCGGCATCCCGGTCTTCGGCAACGGCGACATCTGGTCGGCCGACGACGCGTTGGCCATGGTCGACGAGACCGGCTGCGACGGCGTCGTCGTCGGCCGCGGCTGCCTCGGCCGGCCCTGGCTTTTCGCGGAGCTTGCGGCGGCGTTTCGCATGCGCCGGGGAGAGCTGCGTGCCGACGAGGCCAGGGCGCGCATCCGGCACCCATCACTCGGCGAGGTAGGCCGTGCGCTTGCCCGCCACGCGCGGCTTCTCGTGGAGTTCTTCGGCGATGAAGACCAAGGCTGCCGCGACATTCGCAAGCACGTCGCCTGGTATTTCAAGGGCTATCCCGTGGGTGGCGAGGTGCGCTCGCGTATGGCGATGGTGCGCAGCCTCGCCGAGCTTGACGACCTCATCGGGCTGCTCGATCCTGACCAGCCCTACCCCGGGGCGGGCGCCGAGGGGCCACGCGGCCGCGCCGGCACGCCGCGCAAGCCCCACCTGCCCGAGGGCTGGCTGGCCAGCCACGAACTGGGCGGCGCGGAGCGGGCAGGGCTCACCGAAGGGGCGGGCGACACGAGTGGCGGCTGAGCCGGGGGCGGGAGCCACGGCGCGGCCGCCGGGCCGCTACGGCCCTCAGGATCGGCAGAGGTGGCTGCCGGAAGACCACGCCAACCGGCGCAGCGACTTCGCCCGCGACCGCGCCCGCCTGGTGCATTCCAGCGCGTTGCGGCGCCTGGCCGCCAAGACCCAGGTCGTCAGCCCGACATCCGGGGTGGGTTTTGCCCGCAATCGGCTCACTCATTCGCTCGAGGTCGCCCAGGTCGGCCGGGAACTCGCTGTGAACCTCGGTGTCGAGGCCGACGTCGTCGATACGGCATGCCTTGCCCATGACATCGGGCACCCGCCGTTCGGCCATAACGGCGAACGGGCTCTCAACGAGTTCGCCCGCGGGATCGGCGGGTTCGAGGGCAACGCGCAGACGTTGCGCCTTCTGACGAGGCTCGAGCCGAAGGTTTTCGCGACCGACGGCACCCCGTACGGACTGAACCTGACGAGGGCGTGCCTCGACGCGAGTTGCAAGTACCCGTGGCCGGTCGATGACGCGGCGCTCGCCCGCGGCGAGAGGGTCAAGTTCGGCTATTACGCCGACGATGCGGCCGCCTTCGCCTGGCTGCGCCAGGGCGCCCCCGGCCGCAGGCGTTGCTTCGAGGCGCAGATCATGGATCTCTCCGACGACATCGCCTACTCGGTGCACGACTTCGAAGATGCCGTCTTCGGTGGCTACGTCGACGTCACGGTTCTCGGTACCCGCGACGAAGAGGGGCTCGTGGGCGCGATTCACGCGTGGGTGGGAAACGACTTCACGCACGACGGGCTGCGCGCCGCCTTGGAACGCCTGAAGGGGCTCGAGGTGTGGCTGCACCGCTGGAACGGCGGCCGCCTCGCCCAGGCCCGCCTGAAGAACCTGACGAGCCAGCTCATCGGCCGGTTTGCGGGCGCCGCCATCGAGGCGACCCGGCGGGCGCAGCCGGCAGACAGCCTGAGCCGCTACCACGCCGACGTGATCGTGCCGGCCGGCATCCGCGCAGAGATCGCCGTCTTGAAAGGCATCGTCGCGACCTTCATCATGTCGAGCGACACGCGGCAGCCGCTGTATGCGCGGCAGCGGGAACTCATACTCGACCTCTGCCGGGTGCTCCTGGCCGGCGCCCCGGAATCGTTGGAACCGGCGTTCGCGGAGGAGTGGCGCGGCGCCGTCGACGACGCGGGCCGCCGGCGGGTCGTCGTCGACCAGGTGGCGAGCCTCACCGACCAGACCGCGCTGTCGTGGGCCGAACGGCTGGTGCGAGGTTAAGGTGGGCGACATGGATGTGCCACCGCCCCCGCCCGACGCCTGGTCGAAAGACGAGGCGGGGCGTGCGGAGCCTTCGGCGTCGGAGGGTGCGACGCCGGGGCAGCGGCCGGCGCGGCCGGATTCGCGTCGGCCCTCGCCCGCCGAGGCCTTCGCCGACCGGCTCGACGAAGGCCGGTTCTTTCCGGCCCTCTTCGACTTCACCTTCACCCGCTTCGCGACGAGGCGGCTCGCGGGGCCGCTCTATGCCGTGGGGCTCGCCGTCATCCTCTTGGGGGTCGTCTACGGGTTCATCATCAGTTTCGCTGCCGCCGTCGCGACGGGCGTGTCGTGGGGTGTGCTGCTTTTCCTTTTCGGCGTGATCCTCACCGTCGTCGCCGCGATGCTCGCGATCCTCTTATTGCGGGTCGGCATCGAGATGGTCGTCGCCATCGTCGCGATCGCGCAACAGACCCGGGCACGTGCCGGGCTCTCCCGCCGCGGCCAGCGGCGAGAAGGGCACTGAGGGGCGACTCGTGCCCGGGATGATCCGACAGTCTGACGTCGAAGAGGTCAAGGCACGCACGAACCTCGCCGACGTGATCGGCGACTACGTCGTGCTGAAACCCGCCGGGGTCGGCTCACTCAAAGGCCTCTGCCCGTTCCATGACGAGCACAGCCCCAGCTTCAACGTGCGCCCCCAGGCCGGCTTCTACCACTGTTTCGGATGCGGCGAGAGCGGCGACGTCTACAGTTTTCTGCAACGTATCGACGGCTTGAGCTTCGTCGAGGCGGTGGAACGGCTCGCCGCCCGGCTCGGCTACCAGCTCACCTACGACGAGACGGCCGGCGCGCGCAGCGACCGCAGCGGCAGGGCCCGCCTTCTGGCCGCGAACACCGAGGCCGAAAAGTTCTATCGCGCCTCGCTCCTGCGACCGGAGGCCAGGGAGGGCCGGCGTTTTCTCGGCGGCCGCGCGTTCGACGCGGCCGCGGCCGAACGCTTCGGGGTGGGCTACGCGCCCTCCGGCTGGGATGCCCTGACCCGGCACCTGACGGCTCTGGGCTACAGCAAGGAGGAACTGGTGCAGGCGGGTCTGGCCTCCCTCGGCCAGCGCGGCGTCTACGACCGGTTCCGCGGCCGCGTCGTGTGGCCGATCCGCGACATCACCGGCCAGACCGTGGGGTTCGGTGCGAGGCGCCTTGGCGCCGACGACACCGGGCCGAAGTATCTCAACACGCCCGAGACGGCGATTTACCACAAGTCTCAGGTGCTGTACGGGTTAGACGTCGCGAAGCGGCAGATCACCCGCACGCATCGCGTCGTCGTCGTCGAGGGCTACACCGACGTCATGGCCTGCCACCTGGCCGGCGTGGAGACGGCCGTCGCCACATGCGGCACGGCGTTCGGCGCCGACCACGCCGGGATCCTGCGGCGTCTGCTCGGCGACGAGGGCAGCGCCGAGGTGATCTTCACCTTCGACCCCGACGAGGCCGGGCAGAAGGCCGCCGTGCACGCCTTCAGCCAATCGCACGACCTGGCCGCCGGGCGTTACGTCGCGGTCGGCCCTCGCGGCCTCGACCCGTGCGACCTGCGCATCCAGGCGGGCGACGTCGCGATCCGCGACATGATCGAGGCCAAGAAGCCTCTCTTCGACTTCATGATCCGGCGCATCGTGCTGCCCTTCGACCTCGACACGGTCGACGGTCGTGCCGCCGCCCTCATGGCCGCCCGCCCCATTGTCGCCTCCGTCGGCGACC
Source organism: Microbacteriaceae bacterium (assembly GCA_035720905.1). Lineage (GTDB taxonomy): Bacteria > Actinomycetota > Actinomycetes > Actinomycetales > Microbacteriaceae > DASTNL01. The sequence continues at coordinate 7,260 of DASTNL010000089.1, read as the reverse complement.
CGATCCTGCGCCGCGGCTACGTGCGTCACCTCGCGGGCCTCCTCGGCATGGAGCTCGACGAGGTGGCGGGCGCCGTGCGACAGGTCGGCACCCCCCGGCGTGGCCGTGCCGTGCCGCGTCGCACCCGAGGCTCCGCCGCCCCGGCCGGTCTTGCGGAGGCGGGGCCCCCGGCCTCGCGTATCTCTCGGCCGTCGCCCCACGGCACCGCATCGCAGGGCCTCGGCCCGCTCGTGAACGCTCCGGCGGGCGACTCGCGGCGCGACGGCGGTGCCGGCACTCTACGGCCGGGGGAGGCCGTGCCGGGCGGTGCCGTGCCGGGGGAACCCGGCCTCGGCGCCCCGGGTGGCCGTGATGCCGGGGCCGAGGCCAGACGCCCTGCCGTGCCGATCCTCACCTCACGACAGGGTTTGCCGCGTGACCCCGACACCCGCCTGGAGCGAGACGCGCTTCAGGCCCTCTTGCAGCGCCCCGACGCGCCGGCCGCCGAGCTCCTGGGGCGCGCCCTGCGAAGCCGGGTCGACAACCCGTCGCTGGCGATGCTGCGCGACGCGATGCTGGCTCGCTCGGGCGGCGCGCCGACGCCGGACTGGTTGGCCGACGTCCTCCACGACCTGCCTGAGGAACTCCGCCCGCTCGCCGAGGACCTCGCCGCCGCACCCTTGCCCGGCCGGGATTCCGACGACGTGCGCGCCTATTGCCAAGGCATGGCCCGTGCGCTCGTCGCCCGCGACCTGCAACTCGCCAAACGAGACCTTGTGCGGCGTCTGCAACGCCTCGACCCCGACGATGTGGCGGGCCGGCGGGGCTTGCAGCGCCAGATCGCCGACGCCGAGGTGGAGCGACGGCGCCTGCGCGACGAGTGAGCGGCGGGCGCCGAAGGTTTGATAAAGTTACTGCACGTCGCCGTATTCCTCGATAGCTCAATTGGCAGAGCAGCCGGCTGTTAACCGGCAGGTTGTAGGTTCGAGTCCTACTCGAGGAGCTTCAGAGCATTCTGGCCGTAGGCAGGGTCAGCCCTCGGGGTGGTCGCGGCCGGGCAGCCATTCGAGGCCCGGTACGCCCCACTCGTGTCGACGGCGCGCCTTCAACGCCGCCTTGCGGTGTGCGCCGCGAAGCCGGTCGACGTAGAGCACGCCGTCGAGATGGTCGTACTCATGCTGGAAGATGCGCGCCAGCCAGCCGGTCGCATCCACCTCGGCGTTGCTGCCGTCGAGCCTTGTCGCAATAAGACGCGCCCGCGCCGCACGCGTCAGGGCGAAACGCTCGCCGGGGAACGACAGGCAGCCCTCCTCGTCGTCTTCCGTCGCCTCGACTGCAGGCACGGGTGTGATCCACAGGGTCGGGTTGATCGCCTCACCCTCGTGGGTGACGCCCTCGCCGTCTACCCAGTGGTAGACGAAGAGGCGCAAGGCCACGCCCACCTGCGGCGCGGCGAGGCCCACGCCGGGCGCCTCGCGCATCGTCTCTGTCATGTCGTGCACGAGGTCGGTCACGCCCGAGTCGATAGTATGGACAGGCTTCGCGGGAGAATGCAGAACGGGGTCTCCACAGATCCGGATCGGGAGAAGCGCCATTGCTCAACAGTATCGGCTCGCTGTGCCCGGCGCCCCCGCCGGGCGGGCCGCATCGGTGAACGGGCGGCCGTGACCGGCGAACTCCCGCTCGACCCGGGCCAGTTCCTCGGCATCCCGATCGCCCTCGTCGGGGCGTTGTTCCTTTCCGCCGGCGCGCAGCTGCAGCACCGGGGCGTCAACCGGGTCGACGGCGCCTCCTCGGCGAGCGGCGGCCTCGGCCTCGGCCAGCTGCGAATGCTTGTCTCGCGGCCCTCGTGGGTCGTCGGGACCCTGATGCTCGGCCTCGCGATCGTCTTTCAGCTGGCCGCCCTCGTGCCCTCGACGCTAGCGATGGTGCAGCCGCTCGGCGCCCTCTCGCTCGTCGTCACCGCGATCGTCAACTCCCGGGTGAGCGGCGTCGCGCTCAACCGACTCTCTATCGTGGCGATCTGCCTGTGCATCGGCGGCATAGGCCTCTTCGTCAGCGTCACGGCGGTGACGACCCGCAACACGAACGTCTCTGACCGCGCGCTCGACGGGATCCTCCTCATCCTCGCCGTCGTGGTCGCCCTCGCCGCCGCGCTGTTCGTCACCCTGCGTCACCGTTTCACGGCGATCTACTACGTCGTCGGCGCCGGGCTGCTCTACGGGTTCGTCGCGACCCTCGCGAAGGTTGTCATCGCCCGCACGGTGCAGCACAACCCGTCGTGGCTGCTCGTCTTGTGCGTGGTCGGCATTCTCGTCGCCGTGACGGCCGGGGCGTATTTCGTGCAGAACGCCTACGCCTCGGGGCCGCCGGACCTCGTGATCGCGGGCCTGACCGTCATCGACCCGATCGTCGCCGTCACGATAGGCCTCGTCATCTTGCGGGAGGCCGCCGAAAGCCCCCTGTGGGCCGTCGCGCTCTACGTGCTCTCGGGCCTCATCGCGATCTGCGGCGTCTTTCTTTTGGCCCGCCATCATCCGCAGATCCATGAGCCGGCCACGCCTCGTCGCGACCCCTGAAGGCGTCGCATAGACTGAACCCCTGACCGACGCTGGAGGGTGCCGGCCGGTGTGGGGCGGCCTGCCCACGGCGCCCGCCGGGCGGCCGGATCATTCGGAAGGATGCCGTGTTGTCAGAACCGCACGACCCGGGCCGGCACGACAGGCCGACCGCGTCCCGGCGACTGACGATCGTCATCGGCGCCGACACGTTTCCGCCGAACGTGAACGGCGCGGCCCGCTTCGCCCAGCACCTCGCCTCGGGCATGGCGGCGCGCGGCCACGACGTGCATATCGTGGCGCCGGCCGCGAGCCGACGGCATGGCACCTGGAGCGAGGAGTACGACGGGCAGCGAGTCACGGCGCACCGCCTGCTCAGCTGGCGGTGGTATTCGCCCTCCTGGCTGCGCTTCGCCCTCCCGTGGCGCATCAAAGAGAACAGCGCCCGCATCCTCGACGAGGTCATGCCCGACGTGGTGCATTTCCAGTCGCATATCATCACCGGCCGGGGCCTTTCTATCGAGGCCAAACGTCGAGGGATCCGCGTCGTCGGCACGAACCATTTCATGCCGGAAAACCTGTTCGACCACGCGCCCATACCGAAGGCGCTGCGCAGGCTCTCGATCCGCATGGCCTGGCGGGCGGCCGCGCGCAGCTTCGCCCGCGCCGACGTCGTCACCTCGCCCACGCCGACGGCCGCGCACTTTCTCGAAGAGGCCACCGGGCTGACCGGCGTGCTCGCCGTCTCGTGCGGCATCGACATCAGCCGCTACATCGCAAGTTTTGAGCCGCGACCGGTTCCGCGGATTCTCTTCGTCGGCCGGGTGATGAGCGAGAAACAGCTTCCGGTGCTGCTGCGGGCCTTCGCCGTGCTGCCGAGGGATCTCGGAGCGAGGCTGGACATCGTCGGTGACGGCGACCAGCTGCACGAGTTGGAGGGCCTCGCCCGCACTCTGGGCGTCGATGGCCGGGTCACTTTTGCGGGCTATCTGGACGAGGCGCGACTGCATCAGGCATACACGACGGCGAGTGTGCTCGCGATGCCCTCGACGGCGGAGCTGCAATCCATCGTGACGATGGAGGCGATGGCCTCCGGGCTGCCGGTCGTCGCCGCCGACGCGATGGCGCTGCCGCATCTCGTGCACGACGGCGAGAACGGCTACCTGTTTCCGCCCGGCGACGTTGCGGCGTTGGCTGCCCGGCTGCAAGATGTGCTGCGTGCCCCCGCCGCGAAGATGCGCGCCATGCAAGAGGCGTCGCTGCGCATCGTCGCCGCACACGACATGGAGCGCACCCTCGACACGTTCGAACGCCTCTACCGTGGTCTGGCGGCCGAACCCGCCGGCCAAGGCACAGACGGTGAGGTCGCCGCGCGTCACGACACCGCCTCGATCGGGATCGTCGGCGACGGCGTGCCCGGCGGCGAGAGCACCGAATAGGCAGCAATTCCGCGTGCCGGCCAGGCGGCGGGCACTTCGGGCGACACAGGGGTGACGCACAGCGCACGCCGAGCCCATGCTCCTTAGGCTTATAGCGTGGGTGATGTTGCGGAAGACGACTGGACCTCCCTCACCGTCGTGGCTTTCGGTCCGCTCGCCGTTGCGGCGGGCTTCGGTGTCACGGTGTGGGCGGCCGGGCCGCCGGCCGCCGCGGCCGCCTTTCTGCTCGGTGCCGCCGTGTCGGCAGCCCGGGCGCGAGGTGCCGCAAGCGCTCGCCGGCCTGTGGCGGAACTCGGCATCGCCGGCGTCGTCGCCGCGGCCGCCGCGCTTGTAGGCGGCGCCGTGGCGCTCGTCGCGGCCGCCGCCTGCCTCGGGTTTTTGTCCCTTGTTCTCACCGGCGTCTCGCTGTCTGTTCTGGCCCGTAAATTCCGCACGCGGCGGGGCGACGCGGAGGCGTGGGTGGCGGCCCTCGTCGGGGCGGGCGTCCTCATCGGCGGGGTGCCGACCGCCGTCTTGCCCGTGGGCCTGGGGTGGCGGGTGGCGCTCCTTGTGGAGGCGGCCATCGCGATCGCCGCGGCCGCCGTGCTGCGCCGGCACGGCGCCGTCACCGACAGAGGTCGGCTGGGCGGCCCGGCCGCGTCGAGGCCGCTCGTCGTGGGTTCGCTTTCGAACGGTGCGTCGGGGGGTGCGGGCGGCGTTCTCGGCGCGTCGTTCGCCGCAGACCTGGCTGCCGCCCTATGTTGCGTCACGGCTGTCGCCGTGCTTGCGGTCTTGCCGTGGTCGGCCGACGGGCGGTATCTGCTGCCGGTGGGGGAGGTGGCGGCCGCCGTCACCGTCGCGGGGCTCGCCGGCGTGGGTGGTTTCGCCGCCGCGGGCGTGCTCCCCGGTGCACGGCCGTCGAACGGCATCCTCTGGTGCGCTTTGGCGGCCTCCCTCGCCGCGGCCGCCGGCATGCTGTGGCCGCCGGTGCTCCTGCGCTTCTATCCCGTCTTGTGGTTCACGGCCGTCGCCGCGCTGCTGGGGGGCTCCTTCGGCGTGGCGGCGGCGCGTCTTCGTGGCATGGCAGGCCGGCCGAGCCTGCCTCGCACCGCCGCGCGGTGGGCGCTCGTCGGGGTCGCCGGCATCCTCGCCGTGGGCACCTTCGCCTATTTCGCCGCCGGTCGTTCGGGCGTCGCCGTGGTGGCGGCCTCGGCGATCGCCTGGCTTTCTCTGACTGTGGCCGGGGTCACCTGGTGTGTCGTGGCGCGCGGCCGCGGAACGTCGGCGCGCGCGTCGGTGCCGGCTGCTGCGGCGCCGAGCCAGGCGCCTGACAGCGCGCGCGTGGCCGTGCCGGTGACCACCGTCGTGATGCCGACCGCCGAGGCGGCGTCGGAGGTGCCACGCGTATCGGCCGTCGAGGAACAGCACCGCGCGCCCGGTCATGTATCGCGGGTGTTCGCCTGGGTGCCGCGGCGGCCGGCGACGAAGGCGAAGGGCCGGGCGGGCAGGCCTCGCCTACGCTGACCCGCGCGGTCGCCAGCCACGTGCCGCTCGGGCGAGGGCAGCGGCCGCCTCGGCCTTGCGGCGGCGCGAGGATCAGCGACCTGCCCCTCCGCGCCTCGGATCAAGCGGCCCGCTCGTCGGTGCCGGTCAGGCCTTCGGGCGTGTTATCGGCACGGTGAGCGCGGAGTCGTCGCGGGTGGCCTTCGCACGCTCCCGCATGCCGGCGACTCCTTCGGCCGGGCTCGTCGGGGTCACCTTGCCTTCCCCGCCGCCCGCGGGGCTTGTTTTCGGGCCGGTTCGCCGCCCGGATCCTTCGGCCGGGCTCGCGGCATCGTTCGTCTTCGCAGCGTGCTCGCCGGGCGTCTCCGGGGTCGCAGCCCGGGGAGCGGTGTGGTCCCCCGGGGCGGGAGGCGTGGCCACCGCGCGTGCCGCGCTGTCAGCGGGCTTCTCTGGTGCCGGCGGCTGGGCGGCGGCCCCCGGGGTCGTGAGGTCACGGATCTGGGCCGTCAAGCTTTCCGTCTGGTGTTGTTCCCAGCGCAGCTGCCGGGCACGGTCTTCGGCCTCCCGCAGAACGGTGAGCGCGTGATCTGAGATCAGGCCAAGAATCTTCTCGGCCTTCACGCGAGCCTTGTCGAGGTCGGCCGCGGCACGGTCTTTCGCGCCGGCGAGGATCTTCTCGGCGCGTGCGCGGGTGAGGCGGTCGAAGTCGTCGGCGCGCGCCGTGGTGCGCCGGGCGTGATCGAGGGCGTCGGCGACCTGCCGGTTGGCGTCGTCGGTGATCCGTTCGGCGTGGGCGACGGCCTGCTCGTGCAGGGTGAGGAACTCCTGCTGCGCGTCTGCCTGCCTCCTGCTGAACGCCTCTTCGAACTCGGCCGTGCGAACCTGCAGCTCCCGGATGGCGGTCTCCGCCTCGCCGCGCGCCGCCTCGGTCTGCCGGGTGACCTGCGCCCGCAGGGCCGCGGCGTCGCGCTCGGCGGCGCTGCGCACGGCGGCGGATTCCTGTTCTGCCTGCCGGGTCTTCTCCGTCGCCGCGGCAGCCTCGCGTTCGGCCTGCGTGCGGGCCTGGGTCGCGTCTTGCTGGGCGCGCAGGATCTCTTGCCGCGCGTCGTTGCGTGCCCGCTCCAGAATCTCCTCGGCCTCGTTTTTGGCCTGGTCTTTGCCGACCTTGATGTCGCGACGCGTCGTCTCCAGCATCTGCCGGGCCTGGCTGGCGGCGTTCTCGACGAGTTCTGCCGCCTGATCCTCGGCGACGCGCAGGATCTTCTCGAAGCGCTCCTTTGTCGGGCTGCCGTCGCCGTCGGCGCCGGTGATCTCTTCGGCCAACGCCCTAGCCTCTTGCTTAGCCTGGGCCAGCTGTGCCTTCGCGACCGTGAGGTCGGCCCGCATCTTCTCGAGCCCCGCCTGGGCCGCCTCCCACTTGTCTTCGGCCTGCCGCGCCTCGCGCAGGGCTCGGCGCGACTCTTTCTCTTGGCGTTCCAGCCGTGCCGTCACCGCGCCGAGCGCCTGGTCGACCTCGCTCTTGTCGTAGCCGCGGAACACGGTCGTGAAGTCGGGGGTCGGGGCGGGGGATTCGTTGATCAACTCCTCGAAGGTGGCAAGCGCCCCGGTGTAGGGGGCTTGCCCTTCGTCGTTCCCGGCCTCTCTTCCGTCGGTGTTGTCGGGCATCGTTCTCCGTTTCTCCTCTGCCCGGCCATGTGCCGGGCGGGGTAGGTCTTGGGCGGCTCTCGCGGCGTCGTACGAGGCGGCGAGGATCAGTGCCCCGGGCCGCCGTGCGCCGGGTCGTGCTGGGTGGCGGGCGGCGA
>DASTNL010000088.1:0-5140 GCA_035720905.1 Microbacteriaceae bacterium | reverse complement strand
ACCGCAACAACCGGCTGCGCCGCCTTCTCGACCTGGGCGCCCCCGAGATCATCGTCAACAACGAGAAGCGGATGCTGCAAGAGGCTGTCGACGCGCTGTTCGACAACGGCCGCCGCGGTCGCCCGGTCACGGGCACCGGCAATCGTGCGCTGAAGTCGCTCTCCGACATGCTGAAGGGCAAGCAGGGCCGGTTCCGGCAGAACCTTCTGGGCAAGCGGGTCGACTACTCCGGCCGTTCCGTCATCATCGTCGGCCCGACCCTGAAGATGCACCAGTGCGGCCTGCCGAAGGACATGGCGTTGGAGCTCTTCAAGCCGTTCGTCATCAAGCGCCTGATCGACCTGTCGCACGCGCAGAACATCAAGGCGGCCAAGCGCATGGTCGAACGGGCTCGGCCCGAGGTGTGGGACGTGCTCGAAGAGGTCATCCGGGAGCGCCCGGTGCTCTTGAACCGCGCGCCGACGCTGCACCGCCTCGGCATCCAGGCGTTCGAGCCGGTGCTCATCGAGGGCAAGGCCATCCAGCTGCACCCGCTCGTCTGCGCCGCGTTCAACGCAGACTTCGACGGCGACCAGATGGCCGTGCACCTGCCGCTCTCGGTAGAGGCCCAGGCCGAGGCGAGGCTGCTCATGCTGGCCTCGAACAACATCCTGAAGCCCTCCGACGGCCGCCCCGTCACGGTGCCGTCGCAAGACATGATCATCGGCCTGCATCACCTGACCACCCTCAAGGAGGGTGCCACGGGCGAGGGACGCGCGTTCTCGTCGGTCGCCGAGGCGATCCTGGCCTTCGACCAGGGCAGCCTCGACCTGAATGCGAAGGTGCGCATCCGCCTCCACGACGTCGTGTTCCCGGAGGGGACTGCACCCGAGGGCTACACCGACGGGCCGGTCATCAAAGAGACCACGCTCGGCCGTGCGCTCTTCAACGAGACGCTGCCCGACGACTACCCCTATGTGGAACGCGTCACCGACAAGAGCGCGATCGCCGGCATCGTCAACGACCTGGCCGAGCGCTACCCCAAGGTGAAGGTCGCCGAGGCACTCGACAACCTGAAGGACGCCGGGTTCCATTGGGGCACGCGTTCGGGCGTCACGATCGCGCTCTCCGACATCGTCACCCCGCCGGAGAAGGGCGAGATCATCGCCCGGCACGAGAAGAAGGCGGCCAAGGTTCAGGCGGAGTTCGACAAGGGACTCACGACCGAGGCAGAACGCCGGGCCGAGCTCGTGAAGATCTGGTCGGAGGCGACAGACGAGGTCTCCGACGCGATGCGCAAGGCGTTCCCCGCCGACAACACCATCTTCCGCATGGTCTCGTCGGGCGCCCGAGGAAACTGGCTGCAGGTGCGTAACATCGCCGGCATCCGGGGGCTCGTGAGCGACCCGAAGGGCGAGGTCATCCCGCGCCCGATCCTCTCCTCCTACCGCGACGGCCTGAGCGTGGCCGAGTACTTCATCGCGACCCACGGTGCCCGCAAGGGCCTGGCCGACACGGCGCTGCGCACCGCCGACTCCGGCTACCTCACGAGGCGGCTGGTCGACGTGTCGCAAGACGTCATCATCCGCGAAGACGACTGTGGCACGACGCGAGGCCTCGACAAGGTCATCGCCGCCCGGGGCGCCGACGGTGTCCTCGTGCGCGACGCCAACGTCGAGAACTCGGTGTTCGCCCGCTCTCTCGCCGCGGATGCGGTGGCGGCAGACGGCACGGTCGTCGCGGCGGCGGGCAGCGATGTGGGTGACGTGCTCATCGACAAGCTGGTCGCGGCCGACATCGAACGCATCAAGGTGCGTTCGGTGCTCACCTGCGAGTCGGCGGTCGGGGTGTGCGCGGCCTGCTACGGCCGTTCGTTGGCCACCGGCAAGCTCGTCGACATCGGCGAGGCGGTCGGCATCATCGCCGCCCAGTCGATCGGCGAGCCCGGCACGCAGCTGACGCTGCGCACCTTCCACGCCGGAGGTTCCGCCTCCGCCGACGACATCACGCAGGGTCTGCCTCGCGTGCAGGAGCTCTTCGAGGCCCGCACGCCGAAGGGAGCCTCGCCGATCGCCGAGGCCGCGGGGCGCATCCACATCGAGGAGACCGACAAGGGCCGCAAGATCGTCTTGACGCCCGACGACGGCGACGAGGTGCACAGTTACCCGGTACTGAAGCGTTCCACGCTGCTCGTCGAAGACGGGCAACACGTCGAGCTGGGTGACCAGTTCCTCATCGGCACGCTCGACCCGAAGGAGGTGCTGCGCGTCAAGGGCGTGCGGGCCGTGCAGGAATACCTGGTGGGCGGCGTGCAGGGCGTATACCGTTCGCAGGGTGTGCCGATCCACGACAAGCACATCGAGGTGATCGTGCGCCAGATGCTGCGCAAGGTCACCGTGGTCGACCACGGCGACACCGATCTGTTGCCCGGCGAGCTCGTCGACCGGTCGCGCTACAACACGGTGAACCGTGCGGCGCTCACGGAGGGCAAGAAGACGGCATCGGCCCGTCAAGAGGTCATGGGCATCACCAAGGCTTCGTTGGCGACCGAGTCGTGGCTTTCCGCGGCCTCGTTCCAGGAGACCACCCGGGTCCTCACCCAGGCGGCGATGGAGGGCAAGAGCGACCCGCTCGTCGGCCTGAAGGAGAACGTCATCATCGGCAAGCTGATCCCCGCGGGGACCGGGCTGCGCCGCTACCGCGACGTCACCGTGCAGGCGACGGCGGAGGCGCGCGAAGAGCGCTACCCGAACCGGCTGTTCGCCGGCGACGGGCAGTTCGACCCGGAAGATCTCGGTTTCGTCGACTTCGACGACTTCACCAAGACCGAGAACTACACGCCGGGCGGCACCTACAACTGATCGAGGGGCGCGAGGGCGGGGCGGCTTCATGGCCGACCCCGCCCTCGTGTTCTCGTGCGGCGTTTCGAGGCCTCGGAGGCGTCTGGCCGCCGTGTGGCCGCGGCGGTCTTCGGCTGCCCGTCCTGCCGGGGTCGTCGGAATTGCCGGCCGCCCCGTGGGGGATGCCGGGTGTCCGACGGTCGCCTAGCGTGGAGGCATGGGGAACTTTCGCGCTTACGCGGCCATGGTGGCGCTCTTCGCCGCGGTTCTGAACGCGGCGCTCGTCATCGGGGTCTTCGGCCCGGTGAGCCTTCTCACGGGCCTCGAGGTGATCCCCGAGGCGGATGCGGGCGTGTTGCTCGGCCCCGCCATGGTCCTGGCGGCCACGCTCGCCCTCTTCGCCATGCTCTTGTCCAGGATCCGCATCCCGCCTGACGAACAGCGGGTCGCGGTGGGCGGGGCCCTCGCGGCGGGCGTGGTCGCCGGGGTCGTCTACCTGGTCGTCGGAGGCCTCGGCTATGCGTGGGCGCGCTCCGACCCCCTCGCGGGGTTCCTCTTCGTCGGCCGTCAGGCCGCGCTGCCGTACGTGTTCCTCGCCGCTGCGATCGCCGCGGTCGTGATGTTCCTCGACACGCTGGTGCTCGCCTCCCGCGTCGGGGAGCGCGGCCGGCCACGCTGGCCGTGGGAACACGACGGGCCCTGAGCGACACGGGCCCCGCTGCCGAGAGCGGGCATGGCGGCGGCCCGTCACGGCACGGTCATGACCCGGGGGTCGGCGGGTTACGGCAGGGTCACGGCGCGTCGGGCGTCGGCTCCGCCGCACTGCCGTTCGGTTCGCTGACGCCGGGTGCGTCGGGGTCGTCCCCGTCGTGCACGACGAGCACCGGGCACGAGGCTCGGGCCGAGACCTTCTGGCTGACGGAGCCGAGCAGGAGCCCGGTAAGTCCTCCCCGGCCGCGACTGCCGACGACGAGCATCAGTGCCTGCTGCGAGGCCTTCACGAGCACGGCGTCGGGCAGGCCCTCGACGACGAGGAGCCGCATGCCCTTGGGCTTGTCGGGGCCGAAGGCCTTCTCCACCGACGCGGCGAGGTCGCGGGCGACCTCTTCTTTGTCGCGGTCGGCGAGCGGATGCACCGGCCCCGCCCCGGAGAGATCGGCGCCGAGCGTCGGCACCGCGAGTGAGGCGGGGACCCAGGCCATGACCACGTCGAGCTGGGTGTTCGCGGCCGCCGCGATGCGTGCCGCCCACCGCAAGGCCTGACGGGAGTGCCCCGACCCGTCGGTGCCGACGACGACCCGCCGCGTGGTGTTGTCGCCTTCCATCATCGTCTCCTCTCGCTCGCCTGCGTCTGCGCCCAGGATGGCCCTTCGGGGCCGGCTCCGCCACGCCGGCCCGATCGTTCTTTTAGGGGAGCGCCCGGCGAGAAGAGCGCGCACAGTAGAGGGATCGGTGCGGGCGGGCGCCGCGGCGGCCGCTCGCGGAAAGGGGGCGACGTGAACTTCTTCTTGGTGGTCATCGCCGTGGTCGCGGTGATCCTGCTCTTCGCTGGCGGCCTCATCGCCGTCGTGAAATGGCTTTTCTGGGTCGGCGTCGTGCTCGCGCTCGTCGCGATCATCGTCTGGCTCCTCCGCCTCATCCGGGGCAGCAGGAGCGTTTGACCGCCCAGCCCGTGGTCCTCTATAGTTATCCCGGTGTGCGCTTTGCCGCGCCTCGACGCGCGTGGCCGATTGCGCACGCGCGAGAAGGCTCGGGTTCGCGCTGATCCATGTAGGGCCCAGGCTCCGCGAGCCGCGGCCCCCACGGCATATCACGGCATCGTCCTTCGGCCGTCGTCACGGCGGCACGAGGTGGGGTCGTGGTCCAGTTTGGCTCCGCCCGCCGGGCGGAACAAGGCAAACACAGCAACACCTGTCACCGTGCAGTACAGATCAAGGAGCACTCAGTGCCAACCATTCAGCAGTTGGTGCGCAAGGGTCGCACGCCCAAGACCGTGTCGACCAAGGCGCCCGCCCTCAAGGCGAACCCCCAGCAGCGCGGGGTCTGCACCCGCGTCTACACGACCACGCCGAAGAAGCCGAACTCGGCGCTACGCAAGGTCGCCCGCGTCAAGCTCTCCAACGGCACCGAGGTGACCGCCTACATCCCGGGCGAAGGCCACAACCTGCAAGAGCACTCGATGGTGCTCGTGCGCGGCGGTCGCGTCAAGGACCTCCCCGGCGTGCGGTACAAGATCGTGCGTGGCGCACTCGACACGCAGGCCGTTAAAGGCCGCCAACAGGCCCGCAGCCGGTACGGCGCGAAGAAGGAGAAGAAGTAAT
>DASTNL010000087.1:0-14150 GCA_035720905.1 Microbacteriaceae bacterium | reverse complement strand
GGCCGGGTGGTCGCGGTCATGCGCCAGCTGTAGCCACGGCCCCCGTTCCGGCCAACTCCGCCCGCACCGTGCGTGCCGCCTCGACGAGGTGTTCCAGCGAGGGTGTCACCTCGGCGTAGGTACGCGTCTTCAGCCCGCAGTCGGGGTTCACCCAGACCTGGCGTGCATCGATCGTGTCGACGGCGCGGCGCAAGAGACCTTGGATCTCCTCCTCGCCAGGCACGCGCGGCGAATGGATGTCGTAGACGCCCGGCCCGATGCCGTGCCGGAAACCGGCGGCCACGATATCGGTGACGACCTCCATGCGGCTGCGGGCCGCCTCGATGCTGGTGACGTCGGCGTCGAGCCTGCGGATCGCATCCATCACGACGCCGAACTCGGAATAGCACAGGTGGGTGTGGACCTGGGTGTCGTCGGCCGCGCCCGCGGTCGCCAACCGGAAGGCGTCGACGGACCAGGCGAGATAGTCCGGCTGGTCCGCCCGTTTCAAGGGGAGCAGCTCCCGCAGGGCGGGCTCGTCCACCTGGATGACGGCAAGGCCGGCCTTCTCCAGGTCGGCGATCTCGTCGCGCAATGCCAAGGCCACCTGGGTGGCCGTCGAGGCCAGCGGCTGGTCGTCGCGCACGAACGACCACGCGAGAATCGTCACGGGCCCGGTGAGCATGCCCTTCACCGGCTTGTCGGTGAGAGATTGCGCGTAAGACGACCATTCCACCGTGATCGGGTGCGTGCGGCGCACATCGCCCCAAAGAATGGACGGCCGAGTGCAGCGGCTGCCATACGACTGCACCCACCCGTCACGGGTGACGGCAAAACCGGCGAGGTTCTCGGCGAAGTACTGCACCATGTCGTTGCGCTCGGCCTCGCCGTGCACCAGGACGTCGAGGCCCAGGCGTTCCTGTCGTTCGATGACGTCGCGAATCTCTTTCCGCATCCGCGCGACGTAGTCGTCCCGCCCGAGCTCGCCGCGGGCGAAAGCCGCCCGGGAGCGGCGGATGTCAGCCGTCTGAGGGAAGGATCCGATGGTCGTCGTCGGCAGCAGAGGCAATCCCAGGCGCCTCGCCTGCGCCCGCCTGCGGGTCTCGTAGTCGCCACGCCGGTACGCGGCCTCGTCGAGCGCGGCCGCACGCTCGCGCACTCCGGCGTCGCGCACGCCCGGGGCGGCGGCACGCTCGGCCAACAACGCCGCGGAGGCGTCGAGGGCCGCACGCACGCAATCCTCGCCGTCGGTCAGCGCTCGACCGAGCGTGACGACCTCTTCGACCTTCTGGTCGGCGAAGGCCAGCCACGACTGGAGCCGGCCGGGCAGCGCCCGCTCGACGCCGACGTCATAGGGCACGTGGAAAAGCGAGGTGGAGGTCGACACGCTCACGCTGGCCCCCAGCCGCCGAAGCTGCCGGAGCCCGGCGAGCGCCGCACCAAGATCGGTGCGCCACACGTTATGCCCGTCGACCACGCCGCCGACGAGGGTCAGGCCGGAGAGGTCGAGGTCGGAGCACGCGGGCACGTCGCCGTGGACGAGGTCGAGCCCGATCGCCTCGACGCCCGAGAGCGCGAGCGCCTGGAAGCCGTCACCGAGATCGCCGTAGGGGGCCGCGACGTGAATCGCGGGGCGCTGCACGATCGCCTGGAGCGTGCGGTAGGCGCCCGCCGCCAGGTCTGCGAGCCGCGGCTCGCCGGCTCCGGCCGGGGGTTCCAAGCCTTCGCTGACGAGCGCCGGCTCGTCGAACTGCACCCAACGCACGCCGGCGGCCGCCAGGCGCTCGAGGAGCTCGCCATAGACCGCGACGACCGCGTCCAGCACCTTGAGCGGCCGGAATCCCGCGTGAGACTCCTCCGGTTTGCTGAGCGCCAACAGCGTGACCGGGCCGACGATCACCGGCCTGACGGCGATGCCCTGCTCGTGTGCCTCGGCGACGTGGGCGAGGAGGCGCCGGGCGTCTAAGCGGAAGCGGGTCTCGGGCCCGATCTCCGGAACCAGGTAGTGATAGTTGGAGTTGAACCATTTCGTCATTTCCAACGGCGCACGCTTGCCGTCGCCGCGGGCAAGGGTGAAATAGCCGTCGAGGTCGACATGCCCGTCGGGCCCCCGGAGGTCGCTGAAGCGGGTGGGAACGGCCCCGACGGTGACGGCGGCGTCGAGCACCTGGTCGTAGTAGCTGAAGTCTTCGGGGATGGCGTCTGCCCGAGGATCGAGGCCGAGCGTCGAAAGCCGCGAGCGGCTTTCGGCACGCAGTCGCCGCGCGGTCGTCTCGAGCGTCGCCCGGTCGCTCTTGCCGGACCAATACGCTTCGAGGGCGCGTTTCAGCTCGCGCCCCCGACCGATGCGCGGGTAACCCATGATCGTGGCTGTCGGGAACGCCGCGCGGGCGGCCGGGCTGGGCCTTTCCGAACGGGCCTGGGCGGGGTTTTGCTGGGCGGTCACGATTCGCCTTCCTGTGGGAGGTTGGGTACGAGGTTCGGTATGCGCTGTGGGCCGATCCGGGCGGCGGGGCGATGGGCATCGCCGACCAGTCCAGCCTCGCGCAGCACCGCGAGCGCGGTGTGTTCACGGTTGAAGGTGTAGAGGTGGATGCCGGGCGCGCCGCCCTCGATGAGGGTCCGGGCGAGACGGGCGGCGTGGCCGATGCCGATGGCACGCCGGCCCTCGACACTCGGCTCGACCTCGAGCGCGATCGCGAGTTCGTAAGGCTCGGGCTGCCCGCTCAGTTCCAGCATGCGGGCGAGACGGGCCGGGCTCGTCACGGGCATGATCCCCGGGACGATCGGCATCCTCACGCCGCCGGCGCGGGCACGTTCGACGAGGCGGAAGTAGTCGTCGGCGTGAAAGAACAGCTGCGTCAGCGCGAGGGTCGCGCCGGCCGCCTCTTTGGCGAGCAGCGTGTCGACGTCTTGGGCCAGGCTGCGCGAGGCGGGGTGCCCGCCCGGAAAAGCCGCGACGGCGATGTGCACCTCGTCGCTGCGGCGCCCCACCCGGGCCGCCCCGGGCAGGCCCGGCACGGGCACCTCGTCGTAGGGCACGCGTTCGGCGTGCACCCGGTGGATCAGCTGCACGAGTTCGGCGGCGCTGCGGATCTCTCCCAGGCCGTCACCGACGCCGTCTGCGGGCGGGTCGCCGCGCACGGCGAGGAAGTCGGTTATGCCGTCGTCGAGAAACCGCCGGACGAGCCGGTGCGCCGCGTCGAAGCTCGAGCGCACACACGTCAGGTGTGCCATGGGGCGCGCGCCCGACGCCCTGACCTCGGCCAGCACCGCGCGAGAGGCGTCTCGTGAGGCGCCCGAGGCCGCGTACGTGACCGAGATGAAACGGGGAGCGGTCTCGGCCAAGGCGCGCACGATCTGCGGCATCCGCGCGGCCACCTGAGCCGAGCGCGGCGGATACAGTTCGAAGGAGAACCCGACGTCGACCCGTGCCGTCATACGCCGTGCCTCCCGTCTCTCCTCGCATATCCTGCCGCCGAAGACTGCGGCAGGGTAGAGCCTCACGGCTCGTTGCGGGGCAATTGCCGGGCTCGGCGCTGCCTCCTCCGGCCCTAGGACCGGTTGATGTAACAGTAGCAACCGCGCCGAGCGGCCGGACGGAAGATGTCACACAACGACATCACCGGCCGCGCCCGGTGCCACGGCTGCGGTGAGGAAGGGGCGAAAGGCGTTCTCGTCTGCCGGAAAGACGCGAGCCGCGATGCGGGTGCCCTCGGGCCGGTACTCCATGTCGAGGACCCGGCCGCGTTCGTACAAGAGCGACACCAGGTCGCCGCGGCCATAGGGGATGAGCGCGTCGACCCGCACCGGCGGCTCCGGCAGTCGCGCGGCGATCGCGTCGAAGAGCTCGCCGACGCCTTCGCCGGTGCGGGCGGAGACGAAGAGTGCCCCGGGCTCGACGCCACGCAAGACGAGGCGTTCGTCGGCCCCTACCAGGTCGGCCTTGTTGAAGGCGACGATCTCAGGCATGTCGTGCACGCCGACCTCGCCCAAGACGCCGCGCACCGTCGCGATCTGCCCCGCCGGGTCGGGGTGCGCGGCGTCGACGACATGCACCACCAGGTCGCATTCTTCGACCGCCTCGAGGCTGGAGCGGAAGACCTCGACGAGCTCCTCGGGAAGGTCCCGCACGAAGCCGACCGTGTCGGTCAAGGTGAAGACCCGGCCGTCGGCCGTACGGGTGCGTCGCACCGTCGCGTCGAGGGTGGCGAACAACGCGTTCTCGACGAGGAGACCCGCCCGTGTGATGCGGTTCAAGAGGCTCGACTTGCCGGCATTCGTGTAGCCGACGATCGCGACGGAAGGCACTGCCCGCGCCCGGCGCCGGGATCGTTTGACCTCGCGTGCGGGGCCGAACTTCGCGATCTCGTCGCGCAGCCGGGCCATGCGCACGTGGATACGACGCCGGTCCAGCTCGATCTTCGTCTCGCCGGGCCCACGCGAACCCATTCCCGATCCGGCGCCGACCTGGCCGCCGGCCTGACGCGACATCGACTCGCCCCAGCCCCGAAGCCGGGGCAGCAGATACTGCAGCTGCGCGAGCTCGACCTGCGCCTTGCCCTCCCGAGTCGTCGCGTGCTGGCCGAAGATGTCGAGGATCACGGCGGTGCGGTCGATGACCTTCACGCCTACGACATCTTCGAGCGCCCGGCGCTGGCTGGGCGGCAGCTCCGTGTCGGCGACGACCGTGTCGGCCTCCAGGGCGAGCACGATGCCTCGCAGTTCTTCGGCCTTGCCTCGGCCGAGGTAGGTGGCGGGGTCGGGATGCGGGCGGCGTTGCAGCAGCCCGTCGAGCACCGCCGACCCGGCGGTCTCGCAGAGGGCCGCCAACTCGCGCAACGACTCCTCGGCGGCGGCCTGGTCGTTCTGGTAGACGCCGACCACGACGACCCGCTCCAGCCGCACCCGCCGGTATTCGACCTCGGTGACATCGGCCAGCTCGGTGGACAGCCCGGCGACGCGACGCAGCGCATGCCTCGCCTGCCGGTCGAACTGGTCACCGTCGGTGTCGCCGCCGGCCGTGCCGGGGCGCATGAGCGCAGAGGCCTCTGCGTCAAGCGGCTCGGAGGACACCCCGCCGTGCGTCTGGGCGGGGTGCGATGTGGCCGACGTGCGGCCTTGGATACCCGTCATCTGGGACCATCCTATGCGACGAGGCCGAACGGGGCGGGCAGCCCGTTCCCGCCGCGGGAACGAGCGTTCGATACGGTTTTCTCGTGGTATCCGAGCACTACTTCACCCGCACGCCGGCCGGCGACCCCACGAGACGCCCCCTCACGGCGCTCCTGGCAGGCAAGGCGGTGCACGTGCACAGCGCGGGCGGCGTGTTCAGCCCTCGCCGGGTGGACACCGGCACGAGTCTGCTCTTGGAATGCGCCCCACCGCCGCCGGCCCGGGGCGAACTTCTCGACCTTGGCTGCGGATGGGGGCCTATCGCGCTCACGCTCGCGCTCCTCTCGCCGGAGGCGACGGTGTGGGCGGTCGACGTGAACGACCGGGCACTGGAGCTCGTGCGCGAGAACTCCAGCGCCTTGGGTCTGCCAGGCGTCAGGCCTGCTCGGCCGGAGGAGGTCCCGGCGCAGATCCGGTTCCAGACGATCTGGTCGAACCCGCCGATCCGGGTGGGTAAAAAGGCGTTGCACGACATGCTGGCGGCGTGGCTGCCACGGCTGGCGGCCGACGGCGAGGCATGGCTGGTGGTGCAGAAGAACCTCGGTGCCGACTCGTTGCAGGGCTGGCTGAACGAGCAGCCCGGCCTCACGGCAGAACGGGCCGGCTCTCGCAAGGGTTACCGCATCGTGCGGGTCGGGCGTTCCCCAGGGCAGGCGCCCGCCCTCAGGCCAGGTGCAGCCGGCCGGTGAACGTCAACTCGGCCGGGCCCGACAACGAGACATGCTCGCCGTCTTCGGCCCCGAACATCCGCACGCCCAACGTGCCGCCGGGCACACGCACCCGCCACATGTCGGGCGCCCCCTTGCCGGCCCAGTGTCTCGTCGCGAGTGCCGCGGCGACGGCGCCCGTGCCGCACGACAACGTCTCGCCGCTGCCTCGTTCGTGCACCCGCATGCGGATGCGGCCGATGCCGTCTTGCACGAGCGGCTCCCCGGGCACGACGAATTCGACATTCGCCCCCGCCTGCGGCTGCGGTTCCAGCTTCGGAACGTACCCGAGATCCATGCCGTCGAGCTCGTCGTCGTCGGCCAGCGCGACGACGACATGGGGATTGCCGACGTCAATCCCGAGGCCGGGCCGGGCGACGGGGAGCCCCCGCGCGCGGACCAGCGGTTCGCCGCCGGCCAGGCGCCAGGTGCCGAGGTCTGCCTGGAACCCGGTGCGATTGGTCTGCACGTCGACAAGGCCGGCTCGGGTGCCGATGGTCAAGGTGCGGCCCGGCTCCAGGCTTGCCAGCTTGTTCTCGACGAGGTATCGGGCATAGACGCGGATGCCGTTGCCGCACATCTCGGCCGCCGCGCCGTCGGCGTTCCGATAGTCCATGAACCATTCGCACCCGGGGTCTGCCTCGACGAGCGGCTCGCCCTCGGCGAGGCTCTGGGTGCGCACCGCGCGGATCATGCCGTCGGCGCCGACCCCGAACCGGCGGTCACAGATCTCGGCGACCTGCCGGTCGGTCAGACGGATCTCGTCATCCGGATCGGTGAAGAGCACGAAGTCGTTGCCGGTTCCTTGGCCTTTCGTGAATTCCAGGGTCCTCGCCACCCGACCAGTGTAAGGGCCGGCGAGACCCCGCCTCACCACCCGGCGTGCGCGGCCGCCGCCCGAGTAGGTGGAGCCTCGCCCGGCACGACGGTGATCCACCGCGCCTCGGCATACCGGCGAAACCAGCCTTCTTGACGCCGTGCGTAACGCCGGGTGCGCCGCTGCGTCTCGGCGATCGCCTCGTCGGCCGCGCTCTCGCCCCGCAGCTGGGCGAGCGCCTGCGCGTACCCGATGGCGCGCCCCGCGGTCGTGGCCCGGGCGAGCCCGGCGGCGAGGAGACCCTCGACCTCCCGCACGAGCCCGTCGCGCCACATGCGGCGCACCCGCTCGTCAAGGGCCGACACAAGGTTGCCGCGTTCGGCGTGCAACCCGACCACCGTGACGTCACGCCACGGCCTGGGCGGGTCGGGCAGCCGGCCGATCTGCCCGGCCTCCCCCAGCTGCGCCGCCTCGAGGGCGCGAACGACGCGCCGTGGGTTCTCCAGGTCGACTCGCTGCGCCGCCTCGGGAAAGTGCGCCCGCAGCCGCCGGACGAGGGGTGCCAGGCCATGCCGGGCAGCCTCCTCCTCGAGACTTCGGCGCAGGGCCACGTCGTGCGGCGGGAACGTGAAGTCGTGGATCACGGCGGAGACATAAAGGCCCGAACCGCCGACGAGGATCGCGACGTGACCGCGCAGGAGGATCTCGGTCACCGCGGCGCGGGCCTCACGTTGATAGCGGGCGACCGAAGCCTCGTCGGTGACGGCGAGAACGTCGAGAAGATGGTGGGCAACGCCCCGCCGCTCGGCTTGCGGCACCTTCGCCGTGCCGATATCCATGCCGCGGTAGAGCTGCATCGCATCGGCGTTGACGATCTCGGCGCGGCCGCCGCACGCCGCGATGTGCTCGGCGAGAGAGAGCGACAGGCTGGATTTGCCCGTCCCGGTCGCACCGACGATCGCGACGAAGTGCGCGGGCCGACTCATGCGGGTTCCGGCGCGCCGGCGCCACCACCCTCGCCGCCGAACGTCGCGTCGTCGCGATCGGAGTCGGAAAGCACCTCACGAACGACGGATTCGACGACGAGACCCGAGTACCCGCGCCTGGCCAGGTAAGCCCCCAGCCGACGGCGGGCCGAGCGCCGATCGGCCTGCCCCAGATGCGTGGCGCGGGCCCGCGCCACCTCGAGGGCCCTGCCGCGGTCGTCTTCGTCGCTGAGGCCCGCCAACGCGGCGTCGATGTCGTCGTCGGCGATGCCGCGCCGGCCCAGTTCGCGGCGCATGCCGGCCAACCCCAGGCCTTTGCGAGCGAAGCGGGTCTCGACCAGGTTGCGGGCGAGGCGCCCGTCGTCGGCGAGGCCCTCGGCAGCGAGCCTTGCGACCTCTTGCTCGGCGACTTGGCCCCCGATGCCCCGCCGACGCAGCATGTCGGCCAGCTCCCGGCGGGAGGCGTCGTGCCTGGCCAACTGCTGCAGGGCGAGCCGCGCCGCCTCGGCGTCGTCACCCGTGCCCGGCGCCGTCCGCCCCCCCGGCAGCTTCTCCGATGCCTGGTCGTTCGGGCCGGCCTGGCCGATCGGGGCACTCCGGCCGGCCTGGCCGGCCCGAACGAGACCGGCCTGCCGCGCAGCCCGTCGAGCCGACGCGTGTAGGTAGACGACGGGCGCCAGGTGGCCTTCTTCCGTCACAGTGGCGCCTGTCACGCGCCCTTGCGGGCCGCGAGCTTCTCGGCGAGGGAGTCGACGTTGTCGACGGAGGCCTCTTCTGGTGCAGCGATGAGGCCAAGCTTGACCTTGATCTTGTGCTCGATCTCCGCCGCGATGTCGGGGTTCGCGAGAAGGAATTTGCGCGAGTTCTCTTTGCCCTGGCCGAGCTGGTCGCCCTCGTAGGTGTACCAGGCGCCGGACTTCTTCACGATGCCGTGGTCGACGCCGAAGTCGAGCAGGCTCCCCTCGCGGGAGATGCCGGTGCCGTAGAGGATGTCGAACTCCGCCTTCTTGAATGGCGGCGCCATCTTGTTCTTGACCACCTTGACCCGGGTCCGGTTGCCGACCGCCTCGACGCCGTCCTTCAACGTCTCGATGCGGCGGATGTCGAGGCGTACCGACGCGTAGAACTTGAGCGCCTTGCCGCCGGAGGTCGTCTCGGGGCTGCCGAAGAAGACCCCGATCTTCTCACGCAACTGGTTGATGAAGATCATGGTCGTGCCGGTCTGGCTGAGCCCGCCGGTCAGCTTGCGCAACGCCTGCGACATGAGCCGCGCCTGAAGGCCGACATGCGAGTCGCCCATTTCTCCCTCGATCTCGGCCCGCGGCACGAGGGCGGCGACCGAGTCGACCACGATGATGTCGAGCGACCCGCTGCGCACGAGCATGTCGGCGATCTCGAGCGCCTGTTCTCCTGTGTCGGGTTGTGAGACGAGGAGGGCGTCGATGTCGACGCCCAGCTTCGCCGCGTATTCCGGGTCGAGGGCGTGTTCTGCGTCGATGAAGGCGGCGATGCCGCCCGCCTGCTGCGCGTTCGCGATGGCGTGCAAGGTGAGCGTGGTCTTGCCGGAAGACTCGGGGCCGTATATCTCGACCACCCGGCCGCGAGGCAGGCCCCCGATGCCGAGGGCGACATCGAGTGCCACCGACCCGGTCGGGATCACCTCGACGGGCGCACGCTCGTCGCTGCCCAGCCGCATCACGGACCCCTTGCCGAATTGGCGATCGATC
Source organism: Microbacteriaceae bacterium (assembly GCA_035720905.1). Classification (GTDB taxonomy): domain Bacteria; phylum Actinomycetota; class Actinomycetes; order Actinomycetales; family Microbacteriaceae; genus DASTNL01. Next base: position 4,759 of record DASTNL010000087.1, on the reverse strand, counting down.
TGGGCCAGCGCGGTCTCCAGCGCCTTCTCACGGTCTGCTGACGATGGCATCGTGTCTCTTTTCTTCACTCGGTCCGGGCACCGCACCCCTGCATGGCACCCCCGGCGATGACGACTGTATGCGTTGCCGCCGACATCGCCGCGGAATCACGCCGCCCGGTGGTGAACCCCCCGAAGAAAGCTCGCTGTGCAGAGCATAGCAAAAATCGAACACATCTTCGATAGCCCTATCGGCGTGGCAGAGGCCGGCCCACACCATATCGGCGATCCGGCGGAACCTCGGTCGCCTCGCACAACGCGAGCCACACGGCCATCGCCTCTTCGCCCTCACCCAGTGCCTCGTCGGCGGTGCGGCCGCCCAAGCTCGCCAAGGCCAGGTCGTGCGTCACCACCCGGCCGTACCGGCTGCCGTACTCGTCATCCACCGCGCGGCGGAACTCGCTCAGGCGCATGCCGACGGGCCGCGCTCAGTGCGCGACGAGATCCACGTCGAGCGCCGAGACGAACTCCTCGGGCACGGTGTCGGGAATCATCGGGTCGACCCCTTCGAGCACGGCGATGCGGTCGCCGACCTCACGCATGATGGTCGAGATCGGGGTGTCGAGCGCGTCAGCCACCGAGGCGAGGATTTCGCTCGACGCCTCTTTCTGGCCTCGCTCGACCTCGCTCAAGTAGCCGAGCGCGACGCTGGCACGGCTCGCGACCTGTCGAAGGGTGTGCCCCTTGCGGAGACGGCAGTCTCTCAGCACATCACCGATCTCTTGACGGACGAGAATCATCGGAGGCGCCTCCCTCTGCTGGTCTGCCGGATGATACGGGAACCCGTGCGGGTGCCCAACACTACACTGCGTCATCGAATGACAGCCTACCCAGGCCGGCTGGATCGCGCGTGTATGGTTGCCATCGTTCTGCCTTCGTTACAGAGCCAACGCCCGTGACGCACCACGGTATTCCCGGGCATCGTGCCTCACAGGGGCAGGCCCACCTCCCGCGCCAGCTCCCGGACGGCGCACGCCACCGTGCGTTCCCGGATCTCGCCGCGATCACCGGTCAGGGAGAGCTCGACCGCACGCACGTGCCCGGCCCTCGCGATGCCGAGGTAGACAGTGCCCGGCGGCCGGCCCCCTTGGCTCGCCGGGCCGGCGACCCCGGTCGTCGCCAATGCGAAATCCGGATGACGGCCGGCGACCACGAGCGTATGGCGAACCCCCTCGGCAAGCTGGCGGGCGACCTCCGGGTGCACAGGCCCCTCCCGTTCGAGAAGGCCCTCGTCGACTCCGAGGAGGGTGTGCTTCAGCTCGGTCGCATAGACGACGAAGCCGCCGAGCACCGACGCGGAGGCGCCCGCCGGCCGAGTGAGTTCGGCGAGCACGGCGCCTGCCGTCAGCGACTCCGCCACGGCCACCGTCTGCCGGGCCGCGGCCAAGGCCGCGAGGACGCGCGCCGTCAGGTCTGCGCCCACGGCCGTCTGCGCAGGGTCTTCCTCCCGGCCGTCGTGCCGACCCGCGACCCCGCTCACGACCTGCGCCCCGCACCGCCCGCCCGGCGGGCCCGGGCGTAAGAGACGAGATAGTCGATGCCGGTGACGACCGTCAAAAGCACCGCGATCGTCATGAGGATGCCGTCGAGCCAGAAGACCCATCCGCCGGTCAAGGTCCAGAGCGGCGCCAGGGCGCAGCCGATCGCGACCGACTGGAAGACCGTCTTCAGCTTGCCGCCCCGCGAGGCCGCGACGACGCCGTGCTTGATCACCGCGAAACGCCACACGGTGATGCCCCATTCACGCACCAGGATCACCGCGACGACCCACCAGGGCAGTTCGGCGAGGAGCCCCAGCCCGACAAGGGCCGCCCCGGTCAGGATCTTGTCGGCGATCGGGTCGAGAAGCTTGCCGAGGTCGGTGACGAGGCCGCGGCTGCGGGCGATGTGCCCGTCGACGCCGTCGGTGGCGATGCCGATCACGAAGAGCGCCGTCGCGACCCAGCGCAGCGTGCCGTCGGCGTGCTGGTCGGCCAAGAGCAGCCACAGGAACGCGGGGGCGAAAAGGATGCGCACGATCGTGATCGCGTTCGGCAGGTTCCAGTTTCCGGGGCCCGCCGTCGGCGCCGTCACCCCGGCGACGCCAGCCTGTCGCATATCAGTCCCTGCCGGTCAGTTGCCACGCATCCTCGTCCGAGGATTCGACCACAGGATACCCCGCATACTGCTCGTCGACCGGGTCGCCGGCATGGCTCACGGCCGGGCCGGCACCCTGCTCCGAGGGGTCTGCCGCGAAGCCCCGCGGCCCGCCGGAATCCTGTGAAGCCTGCCGCGCGTCGGCCGCGCCGCCTCCCTCGCCGCGCAGCATCGCCAGCACGTCGTGCAGTTGCTCGGGTTTCACGAGGACGGTACGCGCCTTGGAGCCTTCGGAGGGCCCGACGACGTCGCGAGATTCCAACAGGTCCATGAGGCGCCCCGCCTTCGCGAAGCCGACGCGAAGCTTGCGTTGCAGCATGGATGTCGAGCCGAACTGCGTCGAGACGATGAGCTCGGCGGCGGCGAGAAGCACCTCGAGGTCATCGCCGATGTCGGCGTCCACCTGTTTCTTGGCGGCCGCCGCCTGCACGTCTTTGCGATACTCGGGCCGCGCTTGGCCGGTGACATGCGCCACGACGTCGGTGATCTCCGCCTCGGAGACCCACGCCCCCTGTACCCGGATCGGCTTCGAGGCACCCATCGGCAAGAAGAGCGCGTCGCCCTGCCCGATGAGCTTGTCGGCGCCGGACTGGTCGAGGATCACGCGGGAGTCGGTGACGCTGGCCACGGAGAACGCGAGCCGGGAGGGGATGTTCGCCTTGATGAGGCCGGTGACGACGTCGACGCTCGGCCGTTGGGTCGCGAGCACCAGATGAATGCCGCTGGCGCGGGCCAGCTGAGTTATGCGCACGATCGAATCCTCCACGTCGTGCGGGGCGACCATCATGAGGTCCGCCAGCTCGTCGACGACGACAAGAAGGTAGGGATAGGGCTTGAGGGCCCGCTTGCTGCCCTCAGGAGGCTGGATCTCACCCGCGCGCACCGCGGCGTTGAAGTCGTCGATATGGCGGAACCCGTAGCTGGCCAGGTCGTCGTAGCGCATATCCATCTCTTTGACGACCCATTCGAGCGCCTCGGCGGCCTTCTTCGGGCTCGTGATGATGGGCGTGATGAGGTGCGGCACGCCCGCGTAGACGGAGAGCTCCACCCGCTTCGGATCGACCAGCACGAGGCGCACCTCGGCCGGCGTCGCGCGCATGAGGATGCTCGTGATCATGGAGTTCACGAAGCTCGACTTGCCGGATCCGGTGGCCCCGGCGACGAGCAGATGCGGCATCTTCGTCAGCTTCGCCAGAACGTAGCCACCGCCGACATCCTTGCCGAGCCCGATCGTCATGGGGTGGGCGCTCTTCGCAGCTATCGGGGAGCGCAACACGTCGCCCAGCGCGACGATCTCGCGGTCGGAGTTGGGGATCTCGATGCCGATCGCGCTCTTGCCGGGGATCGGAGAGAGGATGCGCACCTCGTTGCTGGCGACCGCGTAGGCGAGGTTCTTCGTGAGCGCCGTGACCCGTTCCACCTTGACGCCGGTGCCGAGCTCCACCTCGTATTGCGTCACCGTCGGGCCGCGCGAATAGCCCGTGACCCGCGCGCGCACCTTGAACTGCGAGAGCACGTCGGTGATGGCGGCGACGACGCGATCGTTGGCCTCGGAACGCGTCTTGGTCGGGGCACCCGGCACGAGGAGCCGGATGTCGGGCAGCCGGTACGGCCGCTCGCCCGCGCCCTGCGCGCTCGCGTCGGCCGAGTCGGCCCCGTCGGGCAGGTCGCCGTCCGCGCCGGAGGCTCCGCGCGGTATGACGCTCGTCGGCGACTCGGAATGCGAAGGCGTCCGGCCCGCAGCCGCCTCGGGAGTCAGCACCGGGCCGGCGTCGGCCCCGAAGGGCGAGCCTTCGATGACTGCCGGCTCCTCGCCGTGGCCAGCCTCGGCGCCGGCGCCGGTCTGGGCGGCGACGCCCCCCGGCTCGTCGTCGGAAAGCACCGGCGAGTCGTAGGCCGGCTCTTCCTCGCCCCGCCCGGCATGACGCCGCCACCACGGCAGGCGATCCTCCGCCTCCCCCGGCGCGAGGCCCTCCTCGCCCGGCGCCCCGTCACCGCCCTCGGCGCCGTCGGCACGCTCGACGCCGAAGAGGTAGTCGTAAAGCTGCCTCAGCCTGCGCACGACGCTGGTCGGCGGAGTCTTCGTGACGATCAGGGCCGCGAGTGCCATGACGAGGGCCATCACGACGGTCGTCACGAGCGGCGTCACGAGGAGCGCCAGGGGCGCGGCCGCCAACCAGCCGACGACGCCGCCGCCCGTCGCCAGGGCGGGCATGCCCTCGCCCGGCGACGGACGGCCGCCATACAGGTGGCACAGGCCCGAGCCCGCCACGACGAGCAGGGCCAGGCCGATGCCGATTCTCGTGTTGTCCGACGCCGGCGCCGGGTGGCGGAACAGCCACACGGCAAAGAGGAACATGACGACGGGCAAGACGTAGGCGGCCAGGCCGAAGAGCCCGCCGAAGCTGTAGGCGTCGAGCCACGAGGCAACCTCGCGGCCCGGCCGGAACCATTCGACGACCGCCCCGGCGACCGCGAGGAGGACGAGGGCGAAGGGCAGCCCGTCACGGCGTTCCTCCGCCGGCATCTCGGGGCCGAGGGTGCGTGCCAGGGCGCCCACGCCGTGCGCGGTCGCAAGCCAGGCC
>DASTNL010000086.1:0-6788 GCA_035720905.1 Microbacteriaceae bacterium | reverse complement strand
GGCTCGCCGGGAGCTTTCCAGCCCTGCTCATCGGCCGCATGGTGCAGGCCTGTGGCACGGCGGTGATGATCCCGCTCGTCATGACCACCGTCATGCGCCTCGTCGCGCCCGGCCGCCGCGGCACCGTCATGGGCACGATCTCGATCGTCATCGGGGTGGCGCCGGCCGTCGGGCCGACGGTCGGCGGCGCGATTCTGGCGGGCCTCGGCTGGCGGTGGATGTTCTGGCTGGTTCTCATCCTCGCGGCGGTGATGCTCGCCCTCGCCCTTCTCTGGCTGCACGTGCCGGGCACGACACGCGCCGTGCCGCTCGACGCCGTCTCTGTCGTGCTCTCCGCGCTCGGCTTCGCCGGTCTCGTCTACGGCCTTTCCACGCTTGGGCAGGAGGGCCAGGCGGTGCCCCCGTGGCTTGCCCTGCCGGTCGGCGCCCTCGCCTTGGCCGGCTTCGCCTGGCGCCAGGCCCGCCTGCAACGCCGTGACCGGCCACTCCTCGACCTGCGCACACTGGCCGTGCCGCGTTATCTCATCGCCCTCATCCTCTCGATGCTGGTCTTCATGGCGCTTCTCGGCGCCGGCGCGGTCCTTCTGCCCATCTACCTGCAGCACGTGCTTGGCCACGGCGTCTTCGTCGCCGGCCTCGCGCTCTTGCCGGGTGGCGTCATGATGGCCGCCGTCTCCCGCCCCGTCGGCGCGCTCTACGACCGGGTCGGTGCGAAGGCGCTCGTGATACCGGGCGCCGCCGGAATGTCGGTCGCCCTTTTCCTCTTGGCCCTCCTCGGCTCCGCGGCCCCGCTCGCGGCGGTGATCGGCATCGACATGCTCATGATGTCGTCGCTCGGGGTCATGATGACGCCGCTCATGGCCGATTCCCTCGGCGCCTTGACCGACGACCTCTATTCGCACGGCAGCGCGCTCCTCACCACCCTGCAACAGGTCGCCGGCGCCCTCGGCAGCGCCGTGTTCGTCGCCGTCGCGGCTCTGGGCGGCGTCGACTCCTCCGGCCTGCCCGGCGCCTCCGGCATTCGGCTCGCGTTCGTCGTGGCCGGCCTCGTCGGCGTCGCGGCATTCGGCGTCGCGCTCGCCTACCCCAGAGGTAAGCCGGAGGGCGTCGGCTCTGCCGGCGGGCCTGGCATCGCCCACGCCTGAGCGTTTCTGCCGCCAGGCGCGTCACGATGCGTCACACGACTTTGCCGGCGCCCGATGCCGCAGGGATGATAGACGGGCGCGTGCGCGGCGATGCCCCCGGTTCGGCGTCGAAGCGCCGCATCGACGGGCTCCGGCCGGCGGGAGCCACGGCACTCGGCGAGGCGTGCGTCAGACGCCCACACACCATGAGGTCCACGGAGGAAGAAGAGCATGTCCGATTCGCAGAACGGTCAAAACCCGCCCCGCCAGGCGCCGAAGCTGCCGGAGAAGGCGACGAAGAAGCGGGGCCGTAAGACCCTCGGCTGGGTGATCGTCGCGGTCGTCGTGGCCGCCGCCATCACCGTCACGGGCATCGTCGTCGGCAACCGCACCACGGGCGAGACGGCGAAGGCGAGCGCGAAGACCGTCTCCATTGGCGTCACCGACGCCGCGCAACCGTACTGGAAGACGTTCTCCCGTCTCGCGGCCAAAGAGCTCGACGTCAAGGTCAAGATCGTCAACTTCACCGATTACTCACAGCCCAATCCCGCACTCAGCCAAGGCCAGCTCGACCTGAACGAATTCCAGCACATCGAGTTCCTTGCCGACTACAACGTCTCCGCCCACGACGATCTGCAGCCGATCGGCGCGACGGCCGTCTACCCGCTGCCGCTGTATTCCACGAAATACACGTCGGTCTCCGCCCTGCCGAAGGGTGGCACCGTCGCACTGCCGAACGACGCGATCAACGAGGCCCGGGGGCTGCTCGTGCTGCAGTCCGCGAAGCTCCTGACGTTGAAAGACGGCGGCACGCCGTTCTCGACGGCCAGCGACATCGTCTCCAGCAAGGTCAAGGTGCTGCCGGTCGACGCCGCACAGACCGCCGTCGCACTGAAGAACGGCTCTGCCGTCGCGGCGATCGTCAACAACAACTTCGCCGTCTCCGCGGGCCTTCCCCACAAGGACGCGATCTTCACCGACGACCCGGCCAGCCCCAGCGCGAAGCCGTACGTCAACGTGTTCGTCGCTCGTGCCGCCGACAAGAACAACGCCCTCTACAAGAAGCTCGCGGCTCTCTACCAGAACCCGGCCGTCAAGGCGGGCGTGCAGAAGTCCAACGGCGGAACCGCCGTGTTCCGTACGACCTCGGCGAAAGAACTCCAGGCCGAGTTGGCTAAAGTGGAGGCCCAGGAGAGGGCGACCAAGAAGTAGTCTGACGGCCCCAGCATCGGGAACGGAGCGGAACGAAGCGATGAGCGCCCTCGTTCGGCTAGAACACGTGACGAAGACGTTCGTCACCCCCAGCCGCTCTGTGACGGCTGTCGACGATGTCAGCCTCGACATCGAGCAGGGCGGCATCCTCGGCGTCATCGGCTATTCGGGCGCGGGCAAGAGCACGCTCGTGAGGCTCATCAACGCGCTGGAACAGCCGACCGCCGGCGCCGTCACGGTCGGCGGGGTGCGGCTGACGGGGCTGCCGGAGCGCGCGCTACGCGAGGAACGCCGGCAGATCGGCATGATCTTCCAGCAGTTCAACCTGTTCCACTCCCGCACCGTCGCCGGCAACGTCGCCTATCCGCTGCAGGTCGCCGGGGTGCCGAAGGGCCGCCACGATGCCCGGGTCGCCGAATTGCTCGACTTCGTGGGCTTGTTAGACCGGGCCCACAGTTACCCGGAACAACTCTCCGGCGGGCAGAAGCAACGGGTCGGCATCGCGCGGGCGCTCGCGACGAGCCCGCGCCTGCTTCTGGCCGATGAGGCGACGAGCGCGCTCGACCCCGACACCACGGCCGAGGTTCTCGCCCTGCTCGACCGCATCAACCGGGAGCTCGGCGTCACGATCGTCGTCATAACCCACGAGATGGAGGCGGTGCGGGCCATCGCGCACCAGGTCGCTGTCATGGATTCCGGACGCATCGTCGAGGCGGGCGACGTCTATGACGTGTTCGCCACCCCCGCCTCGCCCGTCACGGCGCGTTTCGTCAGCTCGGTGCTGCGCGACCGCCCCTCCGCCCACACGGTGGAAAGGCTGCGCTCCAGCCATCCGGGCCGCATCGTCAGCGTGCGGGTGGGGGAGGAGCGGGGTTTTCTCGGCATGGTGCAGGGTGTCTTCGCGGAACACGGAGTCACCCCGGAGCTCGTCTACGGCGGCATCAGCGAACTGCGCGACCGGACGATCGGCAGCCTCACCTACGAGTTGACCGGCGCCGCGGCCGACGTCGCCTCCTCGGTCGCGGCCCTGCGTGGCAGGGGCTGCGAGGTGGTCGACGAGGCTTCCGCCGGCGACGGCGGGTCCCGCCGGGTTTCGGCGGGCGCGTGATGAGCGATTTCCTCGCGAACCTGCCGCTCTTCTTCCAGTCCGTCTGGGAGACGATCTACATCGTCGGCATCGCCCTCATCGTGAGCGGGTTCCTCGGCCTCGCGCTGGGCGTCGGGCTGACCGTCACCCGGCCGGGGCATCTCCTCGACAACCGCGCCGTCTACATGGTGATCAACGTGGTCGTGAACCTCGTGCGGCCGATCCCGTTCGTGCTCTTCATCACGGCGATCGGGCCCGTCACGATCCTGGCCGTGCACACCACGGTCGGCAACGCGGCCGTCGTCTTCGCGCTCTCCATCGCGGCGTGTTTCGCGGTGGCCCGCATCGTCGAGCAGAACCTTGTCACCGTGGAGCCGGGCGTCATCGAGGCGGCGCGGGCGATGGGGGCCGGGCCGTGGCGGATCATCGCCACTGTGCTGATCCCGGAGGGCCTGGGGCCGCTCGTGCTCGGCTATACATTCGCGTTCGTCGGCATCGTCGACATGTCGGCGCAGGCTATGTTGATCGGCGGCGGTGGGCTCGGCAGCTTCGCGATCGTCTACGGCTACCAACGCTACAACTGGCCTATCGTTTACATCTCGGTCGCCGTCATCGTCGTGCTGGTGCAGGCGGGCCAGTTCTTCGGCAACCATCTCGCCCGCCGGGCGCTGCGCCGCTGACGGACCCCGTCTCACCGCCTACCCGGGCCGCGGCGTGATCCGCCCGCCGGCGCCGACCGCCTCGCGGCGGCCCACCGTCAGCGTCGGGCGGCACGGGGCCGGCTCGCGCCCGTCGGGCGCAGGTCGTTGCCGAGGCGCCGCAAGAGGCCCGCGAGCGCGCGGCGGTCGGCGGGGCTGAGGCCTTCTAGCGCCTCGCGTTCCCGCTCGACCAGCGCCCCGATCGCGGCGTCGGCGCGGCTCAAACCCTCCCGGGTCATGTGGACGAGAACGCCGCGCCGGTCGTGGGGGTCGGTACGGCGTTCCACGAGGCCGCGCGCGACGAGCCGGTCGATGCGGTTCGTCATGGTACCGCTCGAGACGAACGTCTGCCGCAGAAGCGACTTGGGGCTCATGACGTACGGCTCGCCGGAGCGACTGAGTGCCGAGAGCACGTCGAACTCCCATGGCTCCAGCCCGGAAAGCTCGAACGCCAGGCGTCTATTGTGGTCGGCCAGTTTCGAGAGGCGGTCGAGGCGCGAGAACACCTGAAGGGGGGAAAAGTCGAGCTCGGGGCGTTCTCTGCTCCAGGCGGCGACGATCTCGTCGACCTCGTCCGATGCTTCAGGCATGGTTTTCATTATCCAGGTCTCGCCGTGGTGCCCCGGGCCGGTCCGGCCGACGCCTAGGTCGGTCGAAGCGTTCGCCGATGTCTGGCAAACTGGATGCAGGGCATCCGGATGGGCGCCCGTGGTCCGCTTTGGTGTAATGGCAGCACGACAGCCTTTGGAGCTGTTAGGTCTAGGTTCGAATCCTGGAGGCGGAGCGAGGCAGCCGATGTCCTGAGGGCGGGCGTGGGGCGGCGCTCAGACAGAGGGGAGAAGCCGGACCATGCCCGACGAGAGGCTCGCCGTCATCATCCTTGCCGCCGGCCGTGGCACCCGCATGAAGTCGGCCATCCCCAAGCTTCTGCACCCGCTCGGCGGCGTGCCGATGATCTCTCACGTGCTCGCGAGCGCCCGCGAGTTGGATGCCGCCCGCGTGCTTGTCGTGGTGCGGTACGAGCGCGATCAGATCGCCCGCGTGGTGGCAAGCGAGCTGCCTGACGCCGTGATCGTCGACCAAGACGAGATCCCCGGCACCGGCCGAGCCGTCGAACAGGCGGTCGCAGCGTTGCCTGCCGGATTCGACGGAGATGTGCTCGTCGTGAACGGCGACGTGCCGCTCCTGAACGCGGCGACCCTGCGGGGTGTCGTCGAGACGCACCGTGCCTCGGGGGCGCCGATGACGATCCTCACGACGAATCTCGACGAGCCCGACGGCTACGGTCGTGTGCTGCGGGCGGGCGACGGCGGGGTCGAACGCGTCGTCGAACACGCCGACGCGGGCGTGGAAGAGCTCGTCGTGACCGAGATCAACGCCGGGGTGTATCTCTTCCAGGCACAGGCGTTGCGGGAGGGCCTGCCTGCGATCGGCGTCGAGAACGCGCAGGGTGAGAAGTACCTGACCGACCTCGTCGGCGTGCTGCATGCTGCGGGCGCCCGGGTCGAGGCGAAGCGCGTGACGCCCTCGTGGCTCGTCGCCGGCATCAACAACCGGGCTCAGCTCGGCGAGGTGGCTCGGCGGCTGAACGCGATGATCGTGCGCGGTTGGCAGCTGGCCGGCGTCACCGTGCAAGACCCCGCCACCACCTGGATCGACCTGCGCGTCACCCTCGCGCCCGACGTGACGATCCTGCCCGGCACCCAACTGCACGGCACGACGAGCATCGCCACCGGCGCGACGATCGGCCCCGACACGACCCTCGTCGATTGCCGGGTGGGGCAGGGTGCGAGCGTGAGGCGCACCGACGCGACCGAGGCCGTCATCGAAGCGGAGGCGAAGGTCGGGCCGTTCGCTTACTTGAGGCCCGGCACCAGGCTGGCCGCCGGCGGCAAGATCGGCACGTTCGTCGAGACGAAGAACGCCGTCATAGGCCGCGGTTCGAAGGTTCCGCACTTGAGCTATGTGGGCGACGCGACGGTGGGGGAGGGCGCCAACATAGGCGCCGCCACGATCTTCGCCAACTACGACGGCGTCAACAAGCACGCCTCGAAGGTGGGCTCACACGTGCGCACCGGGTCGCATAACGTCTTCGTCGCCCCGGTCGAGATCGGCGACGGGGCATACACCGGGGCGGGCACCGTCGTGCGCCGTGACGTGCCTGCCGGCGCCTTGGCGATCAACGAGGCACCGCAACGCAACATCGAAGGCTGGGTGGCGCGCAAACGCCCCGGCACCGAGGCGGCCAAGGCCGCGGGGGAGGGCGACGACTGAATGTCGGGTATCAAGGCCAACGGGCAGAAACGCCTCGTGCTCATCTCGGGGCGCGCGCACCCTCAGCTGGCCCAGCAGATCGCCGACACCCTCGGCAGTGAGCTCGTCCCGACCGACACGCGAACGTTCGCGAGCAGCGAGATCTACTCTCGTTTCGATGAGAGCGTGCGGGGCTCCGACGCGTTCGTCATCCAGTCGCACACGTCCCCCATCAACGAGTGGCTCATGGAGCAGCTCATCATGGTCGATGCGTTGAAGCGGGCCTCCGCGAAACGCATCACCGTCGTCGCGCCCTACTATCCATATGCGCGACAAGACAAGAAGGGCCGCGGCCGCGAGCCCATCTCGGCCCGTCTCGTCGCCGATCTCTTCAAAGTGGCGGGGGCGGACCGC
>DASTNL010000085.1:0-4648 GCA_035720905.1 Microbacteriaceae bacterium | reverse complement strand
GCCCGTGCCTCCCCCGACGTTCTGGCGACGCTGACCGACGCGCCCCCGCGCCCGGGCCGCTTGTCTGGCAAGCGGCGCTCATGCGTCGAGCCTCGTCAACCACTGGTGGGTGTCGGCGGCGCGGCCGTACTGGATGTCGGTGAGCTTCGCACGCAGCCGCAGGCTGAGATCACCCTCCGGCTTCACCGGGGTGAGGCTGAAGTCTTTGGCCTTGAGCTCGCTGATCGGGGTCACGATGGCGGCGGTGCCGCAGGCGAAGAGCTCCGTCACCTCGCCCGAGGCAATCCCCTCTTTCAACTCGTCGATCGCGATGCGACGTTCCTCGACCGGATGCCCTTCGTCGACCGCCAGCTGTAGCACCGACTCCCGGGTGATGCCGGCCAGAATGCTCTCGGACTTCGGCGTGGCGAGCGTGCCGTCTTTGTAAACGACGACGATGTTCATACCGCCGAGCTCTTCGAGGTACTTCTCCTCCACCGAGTCGAGAAACACCACCTGAGCGCAGCCCTCGGCGTAGGCCTCCGCCTGCGGCAGCAGGCTGGCAGCATAGTTTCCGCCGGTCTTCGCCGCCCCGGTGCCACCCTTGCCGGCGCGGGCGTAGTCGGTGGAGAGCCAGATCTTGACGGCCTCGACGCCGCCGGCGAAATAGGCGCCGGCGGGGCTCGCAATGAGGTGGTAGGCCACCCGTTTCGCGGGCCGCACACCGAGGAACGCCTCTTCGGCGAACATGAACGGCCGAAGATACAGGCTCATCTCGGGTGCGTCGGGAACCCATGCGCCGTCGACCGCGATCAGCTCTTTCAAGGAGCGCACGAAGAGGTCTTCGGGCATCTCGGGCAGCGCGAGCCTGTGGGCGGAGCGCCGAAAGCGGGCGGCGTTGGCTTCCGGCCGGAAGGTGTGGATCGAGCCATCGGCGTGGCGGTAAGCCTTCATGCCTTCGAAGATCTCTTGCGCGTAGTGCAAGACGGCGGCGGCCGGGTCGAGTTGCAACGGTCCGTACGGCGTGACAGCGGCGTTCGCCCATCCGGTCTCCGGGGTCCACGTGACGCTGACCATGTGGTCGGTGAAATAGTTACCGAACCCGGGGTCGGCGAGTATCGCGCTGCGGCGTGCCTCGGGAGTCGGGTGGGGGTTACGCGTGAGCGCGAATGTGGCCGGCTGGGTGCCTGGGTCGGTGATGGTCATAGAGGATCCTTCGTGTTCTCAGTTGTCGGCCGTGGCCGGCTGGCAGGCCGCGGCGATGGCGTCGCCGACCTGACGGGTGGTGCGGGCCTCGTCGCCCCGGGACGCGAGGTCGGCGGTGACCGCGCCTTCGACACGGGCGGCCGCGTCGGGCAGGCCCAGGTGGTGGAGCATCAAGGCGACGGAGAGGATCGCCGCGGTCGGATCGGCGATCTGACGCCCCGCGATGTCGGGTGCGGAGCCGTGCACCGGCTCGAACATGCTGGGGAACCGGCCCTCGGGGTTCACGTTGCCGGAGGCGGCGAGGCCGATGCCGCCGCTGACGGCGCCCGCCAGGTCGGTGAGAATGTCGCCGAAGAGGTTGTCGGTGACGATCACGTCGAAGCGTGCCGGCTGGGTGACGAGGAAGATCGTCGCCGCATCGACGTGCAGGTAGTCGACCTCGACGTCGGGATAGTCGGCGCCGACCCGCTCGACGATGCGCCGCCACAAGGCCCCCGCGAAAGTGAGCACGTTCGTCTTGTGCACGAGCGTCAGCTTGCGGCGGCGGGCAGCGGCCTGCCCGAAGGCGTAACGCACCACGCGTTCCACGCCGAATGCGGTGTTCACAGAGACCTCGTTGGCGATCTCGTGCGGCGTACCGGTGCGGATGCTCCCGCCGGTGCCGACATACGGCCCCTCCGTACCCTCTCGCACGACGACGAAGTCGACGTCGCCCGGGTCTTTCAAGGGGCTCGCCACGTTCGGGAACAGCCTGGTGGGTCGCAGGTTGACGTACTGGTCGAGCCGGAAGCGGAGGGTCAGGAGCAGTTTGCGCTCGATGCCCACGTTCTTCAGGCGCGGGTCGTCGGGTTTGCCGCCGACCGCGCCGAGGAGGATCACGTCGTGGCCGGCGATCCGGGCCAGGTCGTCTTCGGTGAGGATATCGCCCGTCTCGAGGTAACGTGCGGCGCCGAGCGAGAAGCGGGTCGTCTCGAAGGCCACGTCGTCGGCCGCCGTCGCCGCACTCAGCACCTTGAGTGCCTCGGCGACGACCTCGGGGCCGATGCCGTCGCCCGGTATTGCGGCCAGTCTGACGGTGCGCGACATGAGGCTCCTTAGCGAATACGACGCCTGGATGGGTGGGAGACGATCTCAGCGTACTCGTCCGCTGCCGGCCCCCGGCACGCCGCCGGGCGCAGCACAGCGCCTCGGCAAGTACCCTCGCGCACGAGGCATCCCGGGCCGGCCGGCCGAGCGCGGCCTCAGTCTTCGGTGATGTCGATTTCCCGCAGCGTGTGGGCGTCAATGGCGTCACGCACGGCGGCGAGCACACCCTCCGGCACCGGGGAGTCGACGGTCAAGACGCTGAGAGCCTCTCCCCCGGCGGCCGTACGGGCGATCTGCATGCCGGCGATGTTGACGCCAGCTCGGCCGAGTTCGTTGCCGAAGACGGCGACGATACCGGGCCTGTCCACATACTTCAGCACGATGTGATGACGCGCGATCGGCACCTCGACGTCGTAGCCGTCGATGCCGACGATCTTCTCGATCTGCTTCGGCCCCGTCAAGGTGCCGGACACCGAGATCTGGGTGCCGTCGCTCAAGGCGCCGCGCAGCGTGATGACGTTGCGGTAGTCGGCGCTCACCGCGTCGGTCAAGAGCCGCACCGTGATGCCGCGCTGTTCTGCGAGCACCGGAGCGTTGACGTACGAGACAGACTCACTGACGATGTTGGTGAACACGCCCTTCAACGCGGCGAGCCGCAAGACGCTCACATCGTAGTCGACGAGCTCGCCGTGCACCTCGACGTCGATGCTCGTAAGCGCACTCGTCACGAGCCCGCTGAAGACCTGGCCGAGTTTCTCTACCAACGGGATTCCGGGCCGCACGTACTCGTCGATGACGCCGCCCGCCACGTTCACGGCGTCCGGCACGAGCTCGCCGGCCAGGGCCAGGCGCACAGATCTCGCCACCGAGACCCCAGCCTTCTCCTGCGCCTCGTGGGTGGAGGCGCCGAGGTGCGGCGTGACGACGATGTTGCCGAGCCCGAGAAGAGGAGAACCGGTCGGCGGCTCGCTAGACCAGACGTCCACCGCCGCACCCGCGATCCGGCGATTCGAGAGGGCGTCGTAGAGCGCCTCCTCGTCGATGAGGCCGCCGCGGGCGACGTTCAGGATGAACGCGCTCGGCTTCATTTTTGCGAGCTGATCGTGGCCGATCATGCCGAGCGTCTCCGGGGTCTTCGGCATGTGGATCGTGATGAAGTCGCTGACCGAGAGCAGCTCGTCGAGCCCGACGAGGCGCACCCCGAGTTGCTGCGCCCGCGCACTCGTCACATACGGGTCGTAGGCGACGACGGTGGTGCCGAACGCCTGCATGCGCGCGGTGACGAGGGCGCCGATGCGGCCGAGGCCTATTATGCCGATCGTCTTCTCATACATCTCGGTGCCGGTGAAGCTGGAGCGCTTCCACGCGCCGCCTGTGAGAGACGTATTGGCCGCCGCGATGTTGCGGGCGAGCCCCAGCATGTGGCCGACCGTCAACTCCGCGGCGGAGATGATGTTCGAGGTCGGCGCGTTCACGACCATGACGCCGGCCGCAGTGGCGGCCTTGATGTCGACGTTGTCGAGCCCCACGCCCGCCCTGGCGATGATCGTGAGGTTCGGGGCCGCGGCCACCGCCTCCGCGTCGATCTTCGTCGCGGAACGGATAAGGACGGCGTTGGCCTCGCCGAGCGCCGCGAGAAGCGCCGAACGGTCGGTGCCATCGACGTGGCGCACCTCGAAATCTGGGCCGAGGGCCTCGACGGTGGCGGGTGAGAGCTGGTCGGCGATCAACACGACGGGCTTGGACACGTGGCTGTTCCTTCTCTCTGGTCTCGACGGTCGCGTGCGCCACCGCCTTTGGGGCGCCACGTGGCTTCCAGGCTATCGTGTGGGGCGAGCGCCGATAAAACCAGGCCGCCGAAAACAGGCCGAAGGACGCACCGGCCAAGGCTCCCTGGGCCGCTGCCGCGGCGAGGCGGCCTCGATGCGGGCCGGCCGGGTGCTCTCACCCGAAGCGGCTCAGCAGGCAGACGCAAAGGCGGTGCAGCACCCCAGGGTGCCGCACCGCCTCACTTCTGCTTCTCAGCGCGCGACTTGACCGTCGGTGTAGTCGTCTTGCACACTGTTCCAGGCGAAGAGCCCGCGCAGCTTGCGCCCGGTCTCCTCGATCGGGTGGCCTTCACCCTCGGCACGAAGCTTCAAGAACTCCGGCGCGCCCGCGTCTTGGTCGGCAATGAAGCGCTTTGCGAAGGTGCCGTCTTGAATGTCGGAGAGCACCGCCTTCATGTTCTCCTTCACGCGGGCGTCGATGACGCGCGGGCCGGAGACGTAGTCGCCGTACTCCGCCGTGTCCGAGACACTCCAACGCTGTTTGGCGATGCCGCCCTCGTTGATCAGGTCGACGATGAGCTTCATCTCGTGAAGTACCTCGAAGTACG
>DASTNL010000084.1:0-3021 GCA_035720905.1 Microbacteriaceae bacterium | reverse complement strand
TGGGTGTTGATGGTGTTGGCGTAGGTGTAGACGCTCTCGGAGTATGAGGTCGTCCACTGCATCGCCACCTCGAGCGCGATGCCGCGGTCGTGGTCTTCCGACTCGAACGAGATGATCTCGTCGTGCACGACCTCGGAACGTTTCGTGCTGTTGAGGTAGTGCACGTAGTCGCGCAGGCCGTTCTCGTAACGGAAATCGTCACTGCGGCCGCCGCCCTCATCGCCCTCGGCCCCGGGCCGCAGATCTCGCAGCCCGATACGCAGCCCCTTGTTGAGAAACGCCATCTGCTGAAACCGCGTGCGCAGCGTCTCGTAGTCGAACTCCGTCGTCTCGAAGATCTCGCCGTTCGGCCAGAAGCGGATCGTCGTGCCCGTCTCGGTGCTCGGCTCGCCCCGCTTCAACGGCGCGACCGGCACTCCGTCGCGGAAGGTCATCGTCCAGACATAACCGTTGCGCTTCACCTCGACGTCGAACCGGTGTGAGAGCGCGTTGACGACCGACGACCCGACACCGTGCAGGCCGCCCGACACCGCGTATCCACCGCCCCCGAACTTGCCTCCGGCGTGCAGCTTGGTGAGCACCACCTGAACGGTGGAGACCTTCTCGACCGGGTGCGGGGCCACGGGTATGCCGCGGCCGTTATCGACGACCATGACGCTGCCATCGGGGTGGATCGTGACGGCTATCGTGTCGCAGTAACCGGCGAGCGCCTCGTCGACCGAATTGTCGACGATCTCGTAGACGAGGTGGTGCAGACCGCGCGGCCCGGTTGAGCCGATGTACATGCCCGGGCGCTTGCGCACCGCCTCGAGCCCTTCCAAAACCTGGATGTCGCTGGCGGTGTAGCTGTGGTTGGTATGCATCCCCAGAACATCGGCGTCGTCCGTGTGGTGCGATTCTTCGTGGGAGGGATTCGCGTCCCGGGCGTCGGCGGGTTCCAATGTCATAGGGGTGCGGCTCCTGACCATGTGATCGATGACGACCCCAGTCTATCAAGAAGGCGGCCCAGAAACCTCCCATACGGCCTGCTGAAGGCACGAACCCACATCACCGGAGTTTTTTGACTCGTCACCCGTAGGTATCGCGTGGTCCACGCCCTGGAACGGCTCTGAGGCCACGTTTCCACGAAGGGACGTCCGGTCCCTCAAACCGGATCATCTCGATACCCGCCCGAGGGAAACGCTGATCGATGCGGTTCAGGAGGTCTTGGCGCAACAGACGCAGCTGTGTCGCCCAGGCCGTCGACGTGCAGCGCACCGCGAGCACGCCCCGTTCGATCGAGACCGGCTCAGTGTGCGCCGCCGTCTCCTCACCGACCAGGTCACGCCAGCCTGCCAAGAGAGCTGCTTCGGCCAACGATGACTCCCAGCCAAGATCCACACTCAACTGGTCGAGCGCCTCGCCGAGCCCTCGCGGGTCGCGGCCGGCGGAAAACGGTTCCGTGGCCGCCCCGACGCTCGCCCGACGCACGCGACCAGACGGCCGCGAGCGGTGGGCCGAGCCGTGCATGAGGTCCTTCATGTGAAGGTAGAACCGAAGGCACTCGTCGCCGTCCTCCGCCTTCATCACGAGACCTCCACCGTGCCGTTCGTGACCCGGACGACACGCGCACCCAGGATGTCGGGCACGTCGTCGTCGATCGCGGCCGTCACGAGAACCTGCTCGTAACCCGTCAAAGCGCCCGCCAGCGCACGGCCGCGGCGCCGATCCAGTTCGGCGAACACGTCATCGAGAATGATGATCGGCCCGCCGGCGGCGCCCGACCGGTCGCGAAGCCGGTCGGCCTCGCCCAGGCGCAGGGCCAGCGCGAGCGACCAAGATTCCCCGTGGCTGGCGTGGTTCCTCGCCGGTAAGTCGTTCAAGAGAAGGAGCACGTCGTCGCGGTGCGGGCCCGTCAACGTCACGCCTCGATCGAGCTCTTTCGCCCGGGACTCCCGCACCAGTCGAAGAAAGACGTGGCCGATCTGTGCCGCCGGCAGGGGGCCGGCCGCCTCGCCGACAACGGAGGATTGCATCACGATCGCCGGTCGTTGGTCGGTTCCGGCGATCCGGCGATAGGCGTCGCGGACGGGGCCTGCGAGCGCCGCGAGCGCATCCAGCCGGGCCTCGATGATGCGGCTGCCGAGGTCAACGAGCCGTTCATCCCAGATGTCGAGCGTCGTCAAGCGGGCGGGATGACTTGCGCCGGGGCGCACCGACCGGGCCGACTTCAAGAGAGAGTTTCGTTGCCGCAGAACACGGTCGTAGTCGGCGATGACGGCCGAGAAGCGAGGGGTGCTCCGAACGAGATAGCCGTCGAGAAAATCCCGTCGGCCGGCCGGGTCACCGCGTACCAGGGCGAGATCTTCCGGTGCGAAGACGACCGCGGTCACGTGGTCGAGCATGTCGCGGGGCTTCACCGCGGAGTGATTCACCCGGGCCCGATTGGGCCCCGAGCGATTGATCTGCACCTCGAGGAGAACGGCGCGACCGCCCTCGTCGACGAGGCCGCGCACGACGGCAAAGTCGGCGCCGTCTCGGATGAGCGGCTGGTTGGAGGAGACGCGGTGCGAGCCCAACGAGCCGAGGAATCCTATCGCCTCGACGAGGTTGGTCTTGCCCTGCCCGTTCGCTCCGACGAACGCAGTCACACCGGGGTCGAGGGAGATCTCCGCGGTGCGGTAGTTGCGAAAGTCGGTGAGCGAGAGTCGCGTCACCCGCATCCAGGGCCTTCCTTCGGTTCCGTCAGTCGACGGCCTTCACCGCGTGCCCGCCGAACTGGTTGCGCAACGCCGCGACCGCTTTCATCGCGGGAGAGTCCTCTTGCCGCGAGACGAACCGGGCGAAGATCGAGGCGCTGATGGTCGGCACCGGAACCGCGTTCGCCAGCGCCTCTTCTACCGTCCACCGGCCTTCCCCGGAATCGTTGACGAAACCTTCGATGTGCTCGAACTCGGGGTCTTGTTCGAGAGCCCGCACCAGGAGGCTCAGAAGCCATGAGCGCACGACAGTGCCGCGCTGCCAGGCCTTGAATGTTCCGGT
>DASTNL010000083.1:0-8830 GCA_035720905.1 Microbacteriaceae bacterium | reverse complement strand
TTTTCAAGACCGGCTCCTTCGGCCGCTCGGACAGCCCTCCCGACCCGCGTGACCGCGCGTCGCACCAGAGTCTATCGGCGGGAGCGTCGTCCGGCACGGGCCCGGCCGCGGGTCAGAAGTCGAACGCCCGGGAGCAGGTCTGCTCCGTCGCCGTCTGCCCGTAGACGCCGTGCGGCAGGACAACCGACGGGGGCGCCGAGGCCTGGGGGGTCGGGGCGGGTGACGCGCCCTTTGCCGACGAGGCCGGAGGGGCGGAGGATCCCGAAGAGGCAGATCCCGTGGACGACCCGCCACTCGTCGACGCCTTCGCACCGGAGGACGAGGACGACGAAGACCCCTTGACGACCGACCCCACCCTGGGCGCGCCGGTGCCCGACGTCAATGTGATCGGCTGGTCGTGCTGAATGGCCTGCGAGAGCAGGTTGCCGGCGGGCTGCAGCGCATCCACGCCGCCCGGCACGATCGTCGTCGGATACTGCACGAACGTCACCTTGCTGAGGTCGATGTGCCGCATCGCGACGGCCATCGACGCCAGGGTCGAGATGTTCAACGAGTCGCTCAGCCGCATGTTCGTGGCGGCCGCCTTCGCGAGCCCGTACACCTTCGAGATGTTCGTGAGGGTGCCGCGCGCCATGATGGTGCGCATCAGGGAGGAGAGGAACACCTGCTGGTTGCTGATGCGGCCCAGGTCGCTGCCGTCGCCCACCCCGTGCCGGGTGCGCAGAAATTGCAGGGCCTCCTTGCCGACCAGCGTGTGCTCACCCGACGTCAGGTGCAGGTGCGTGTGGGAATCGTTGATGGTGCCCGAGACGCATACCGGCACGCCGCCGACCGCATCCGACATAGCGATGACCCCGTCGAACGTCACCTCCGCCGCGTAGGGGATCGTCACCCCGGTCAGCTGCTCCACCGTGAGAACGGTGCAGGAGAGGCCGCCATCGATGAGCGTCGTGTTGATCTTGCGGCCGACCTGCGCCGGCGAGAACCCGCCCTGCGGCCTCGGGCACGACGGCACAGAGACGAACATGTCACGTGGATAGCTGACAACCGTCGCCCGGTTGTGGTTCGCCGAGACGTGCAAGAGTATCGTCACGTCGTTCTGCCCAGCACCCTCGCTCTCGGTGAGCGCCCCGTAGCCCGAGCCCTGGCCGGTGCGAGTGTCTGTGCCGACCAGCAGCACGTTGAAGGCGCCCTTCAACGAGTCGACCGCCGGCACGACGGGCTTGCCTTTCGCGTCCACCAGGTGGATGGTGTGGCTCGTGAGGGTGCTCGAGAGATCCCACACCGTGATGGCCGTGATGGAGACGGCGCTGATCGCGACGACCGCAACGCCCGCGACGACGAACCTGAGCACGCTGCGCCATGGGCCACGACGCTTCAGGCGGCCGTGACGCGCCAGCGTGGCCGTCGCGGTCGAACGCCGACCACGGCGGCGTTCGCCGCCCACCATGCTCATCCACACCCTCCGGCCGAGGATCGATCACAGTCGACGAGACCATCAGCCGTGCCGATTCTGTCCACCCAGGCTGACCGCGTGCTGTGCAGCACCTCACAGTTGGTTCCACGAGCCGAGGGCGCCCCAGGGCGCCCCCGGCCGCGACGCCTGCCAGGAGCTCGCCGGCGAGCCGGCCGTCGCTAGAAGTCGTACGCGCGCGAACAGGTCTTCTCGGCTGCGGTCTGGCCGTGCACCGTATCGGGGAGGGCCACGGCCTCATCCGCCGGGGAGCCGGTGCCCGTCGTGCCGTCTGTGGCTGCGGAGGTGGAAGACGACGTACCCGGGGAACCGGGCGACGTCGTGGTGGGCGAGCCCGTGGCGGAGCCGGTCAGGGAACTGCCAGAGGCCGACCCCGTTCCCGACGGCGACGGCGTCTGAGCGACGGACCCGACGCCGGCTACGCCCGTGCCCCCTGTGATCGTCAAAGACTTGCCCTGCTGCAGCGCCGTCACGAGGGTCGCCGCCGCCTGGGGCAGCGGGATCACCCCGCTGCCGTCGGGAAGGGTCGCGTTCGGGTACTGGATGAAGGCGACCTTGCTAAGGTTGACGCCCTTCAACGCCATCGCCATCGAGGCGAGGGTGGAGACGTTCAGCGAGTCGGTCAGGCGCATATTGCTGGCGGCGGCCTTGGCAAGGCCGTACACCTCGGGCAGGTTGGTCAACGTGCCGGCCCGCATCATCTGACGCAGCATCGCGGAGAGGAACACCTGCTGGTTGCTGATGCGGCCGAGGTCGCTGCCGTCACCCACCCCGTGCCGGGTGCGCAAGAACTCGAGCGCCTGTTTGCCCTTCAGCGTGTGCTCGCCGGCCGCCAGATGCAGGCCGGTGTGGGGGTCGTTGATCGTGCCCGTGGTGCACACCGTCACGCCGCCGACCGCGTCAGACATGGCGATGACCCCGTCGAACGTCACCTCGGCCGCGTAAGGGATCGTCATGCCGGTCAGCTGCTGCACGGTCAAGACCGTGCACGAGAGGCCGCCGTAGCGCAGCGTCGTGTTGATCTTCTGCCTGCTCATTGCGCTGTAGAAGCCGCCGCCCGGCCTCGGGCAGGAGGGGATGGGCACGAACATGTCGCGCGGCAGGCTCACGACCGTGGCGTGGTCGTGGTCGGCAGAGACGTGCAGCAGCATGGTCACGTCGTTCAGCCCCGACCCGGAGCTCTCTCGCAGGCCGCCGTAGCCGGGCCCCTGCCCCTGCCGCGTGTCGGTGCCGACGAGCAGCACGTTGAAGGCCCCGGCGATCGTGCCGACCTCCGGGGTGACCGGGTTCCCTTTGGCATCGACCAGATGCACGGTGTTCTTCTCGAGCGTATGGGCGACGTCCCACGTCGCGATCGCGGCGATCGAGAACGCGCTCACCACGACGACGGCGACGCCTGCGGCGACGAACCGTAAGATGCTGCGCCACGGCCCCGACCTTGGCAGCCTGCCGTGGCGCGCAAGCGTGCCGTGCAACGCAGACCGGCGTCCGCGCCGCCTCTCGCCGCCGGGCTCGTCGCTCATCCCCATCCTTCCGGTTCAGCGAACCGCGTTGCCACACCCGATCGATGCGGCGCTTTGGGTCTTCGCCCGTGCCGTGCGGCGTGCCACATTGTGGCATGACCGGCTGGCAGGGTGCTGGACGACACCCGGGAGTCGCTCAGATCGCGGCGAGCAACGCCGCGACTCCGTCGTCGTCGATGCTGCCGGTGACCTCGTTCGCGGCGGCGACCACGTCGTCGGAGGCGTGCCCCATCGCCACCCCGCGGCCTTCTTCGGCCGCCCAACGCAGCATCTCGATGTCGTTGCGGCCGTCGCCGACGCAGATGACGTCGCGCCGCTCGAAGCCGAGCAGCTCACGCACCCGCTCCAGCGCCGTCGCCTTCGTCACGCCTTCGGGCGAGATGTCGAGCCACGCGGTCCAGCCGATCGAGTAGCTCACCCGGTGCAGCCCCATGCTCTCGACCACGCGAAAGAAGTCCTCTTCGTCGTGGCCGGGCGAGACGACGACGACCCGGGTCGCCGGCACCTCGGCGAGCCTGTCGAACGGCACTTTCTCGGCGCGCTCCAGCAGCCAGTCGCCGGCCGCCTCGGTGTAGCGACGAAAGCCTGTCGCGTCTTCGACGAGGAACCGACCGTCGGGCAACCGCGGGCGGATCGTCGCCAAGACCTCGTGCGCGTCGAAAGTATCGATGTGGAACCGACGGTAGCCGCCCGGCGAGCGAGGGTCGCGTTTCATCGTGATCGCCCCGTTCGCACACACGACGTAGCGGGAGCGGATGCCCGCCTTGCGCATGACCGGCTCCGCCGCCTCCCAGCTGCGCCCCGTCGCGAGCATCACCTCGTGGCCGGCCCGCGCCGCCGCCGCGATCGCCTCGACGACGGGTCGGCTGACGGTGTCGTCGGCGTTCAGGATAGTGCCGTCGACGTCGAGCGCGACGAGCCTGCGCCGTGGCGCGGGCCCCACGTCAGCGGGCCTCGACGGGCGTCATCACGTCGACACCGAGGTAGGGGCGCAACACCTCGGGCACCCGCACGGAGCCGTCCGCCTGCTGGTGCGTCTCCAAGAGGGCGACGATCCACCGGGTGGTCGCGAGGGTGCCGTTGAGCGTCGCGACCGGCGTCGTCTCCCCCAGGCTCGTGCGGTACCGGGTGCCCAGCCGCCTGGCCTGGAACGTGGTGCAGTTGGACGTGGAGGTCAGTTCGCGGTAGGTGTCTTGCGTCGGCACCCACGCCTCGATGTCGTATTTGCGGGCGGCACTCTGGCCGAGGTCGCCGGCAGCGACGTCGATGACGCGGTAGTGCAGGCCGAGCGAGGCGAGCAGACCCTCTTGCCAGCCGACGAGCCGCTCGTGCTCGGCCGCGGCCTGGTCCGGGCTTGTGTAAACGAACATCTCCAGCTTGTTGAACTGGTGCACCCGAATGATGCCGCGGGTGTCTTTGCCGCCGGAGCCGGCCTCGCGCCGGTAACAGGTGGACCATCCGGCATAACGGATCGGCCCATGGGCGAAGTCGAGGATCTCGTCGGCGTGGTAGCCGGCGAGCGCGACCTCGCTCGTGCCGGTCAGGTACAGGTCGTCGATGTCGAGGTGGTAGACCTCGTCGGCATGTTCACCGAGGAACCCGGTGCCCTGCATGATCTCGGGCTTCACGAGGGTGGGGGTGATCATCGGCGTGAAGCCGGCGTCCAGCGCCGTGTCGAGGGCGAGACGCATGAGGGCGAGGTCGAGACGCGCCCCGATGCCGCGCAGAAAGTAGAACCGGGCGCCGGAGACCTTCGCGCCCCGGGCCATGTCGATGGCGCCGAGCATCTCGCCCAGTTCCAGGTGGTCGCGGGGCGTGAAGTCGAAGCGGGGCTTCACACCGCCGGTGCGCAGCGTGACGAAGTTCTCCTCGCCGCCGGCAGGAACCCCGGCGAGCACGACGTTG
Organism: Microbacteriaceae bacterium; assembly: GCA_035720905.1. Classification (GTDB taxonomy): domain Bacteria; phylum Actinomycetota; class Actinomycetes; order Actinomycetales; family Microbacteriaceae; genus DASTNL01. Next base: position 3,928 of record DASTNL010000083.1, on the reverse strand, counting down.
CCGAGCCTGCGCACCGCCGACTCGAAGCGCCCCACCGCGACGTCGGCTTCACCGGAGGCGGCCTTCACCTGTGCGGCGAGATCCTGCGCCGCGGCGAGCAGCCCGGCCTTCTCCTCTTTCGCCGCCTTCGCCACCTTCTTGCCGAGTTGCTTCTGCTCGGCACGCAGCGACTCGAAGGCGGCGAGCGCGCCGCGGCGGGCGGCGTCGGCCTCGATGGCGAGGTCGACGAGGTCGACCGACGCGCCGCGGGCACGCTGGGAGTCACGGATCAGGTCAGGATTCTCGCGTAAGACGACAGGATCGATCACCCCGCCAGTCTATGGGCGGCCATCCGGGCTGTAGCGTGGCGGGATGGGAGACGCGGACCCGGCAGAGGTGCGCTTCGCCGCCGTCGTCGCGAACCCCGTCAAGGTGAACATCGAAAGGCTCCGCGCGGCCGTCGAACGCTCCAGCCGCGAGCACGGCTGGGCGGCACCGGTATGGCGGGAGACGACCGTCTCCGATCCCGGGGCGCGTGCCGCACGCGAGGCGCTTTCCACCGGCGCGGCCCTCATCATCACGGCCGGCGGTGACGGCACGGTGCGCGCGGTGGCCGGTATCGTGCGGGGCACGGGCGTGCCGCTCGCCATCGTGCCGGCGGGCACTGGCAACCTCCTCGCCCGGGGCTTGAACCTACCGTTGAACTCGATCGAGAAAGCCGTGGCCCTCGCGTTCACGGGTGAGCCGCGAAGCGTCGACGTCGGCGTCGTGCGCGCCCTGCCCGAGCGGGCATCCCAAAGCGCCCACGAACACGTCTTCGTCGTCATGGCGGGCATGGGGGTCGACGCGACGCTCCTCGCGAACACCCGGTCGTCTCTGAAGAAGAGGGTGGGCTGGCTGGCGTACGTCGACGGCGGAATGCGCTCGCTCGTCACGCTGAAGCCGATGCACCTGCGCTTCGCAGTCGACGGCGGCACCCCGCACGGGGCCCGCATCAGCACGATCCTCGTCGCGAACAGTGGCAGGCTGCCGGGTGGCATCGACCTGTTCCCCGACGCGGCCGTCGACGACGGTCTGCTCGACGTCGCCGTGCTGCAGCCGAGGAGCATCTTCGGCTGGCTGCTCGTCTGGCGGCGGGTGACATGGGAGAACCGGGTGTTGCGGCGCAGCGCCCTGGGGCGCAGCCTGATCCGCTTCACCGGCGCCCTCCTGCACGTCACGAGACCGGGTCGGCGGCGCACGGTCACCTACCTGGCTGGCAAGGAGGTCACCGTGACCTCCCGCGAACCCCAGCCGTTCGAGGTCGACGGGGATCCGGCCGGCATCGCCCGCGAACTGCACTTTCGCGTGGAGCCGGGGGCTCTCGTCATAAAGACACCCCGACGCCTGCGCTGACCGGCGTCAGAAGGGCCGCCTCGCCTCGGCGCCCCCGTCGATGATGCCCCCCAGCCAGGTGCGTGCGGCCGTGAACACCTCGTCGCGGTATCGCGGATCGAACTGCACCGGCTGGCGGTCGGCCCGCGGATACGAGCCCAAAAAGATCACGTTCGGGCTGAACCGGTGCAGGCCGAGCAGGGCGTCGGCGACCCGTTCGTCGCGGATGTGCCCGTCAAGGTCGATGACGAAGCGGTAGCGGCCGAGCGCGTCGCCCACGGGCCGAGACTCGATGAGGCTCATGTTGACGCCCCGCGTAGAAAACTGTTGCAGCATGGTGAGGAGCGTGCCGGCCCGCTCCTCCGGCAGTTCGGCGATGAGACTCGTCTTGTCTGCGCCGGTCGGTGCGGGCAGGCGCGGCGGGCGGCCGACGAGCACGAAGCGGGTCATGGCGTTGCTGTCGTCGCCGATGCCGGTGGCGAGCACGTCGAGGTCGTGGTGTTCGACGATCGTCGGCGGGGCGATCGCCGCGTCGCTCGGACCGCCCGGTGCATCGCTCTCGAGCAGGGCGGAGGCGGCGGTCACGTTGCTGGTCGCGGGCACGTGCACGTGGCGCGGCAGCGTGCGATTCAGCCAACGGTGACACTGCGCGTAGGCCACGGGGTGGGCGTTGACGGTGCGCACGTCGGCCAGCCGGGTGCCGGGCCTGGCCACGAGGATGAAGCTGACCGGCACGAGGTATTCGCCGACGATTCGGAGGCCCGGCGTGGTGGCGAGCGCGTCTTGCGCGACGGAGACCCCGCCCTCGATCGAGTTCTCTATCGCGATCATCGCGGCGACGCTTTGCCCGGTGACGACGTCGTCGAGCGCCTCCGGCACGTTGTTGACGGGCCGCCACGCCTTTCCGCGCGCCTCCGGCACCTGCGCGAGTGCCGCCTCGGTGAACGTTCCGCTCGGGCCGAGGAAGCTGTAGGTCTCGCCCGCCGGTTGGGTCTGCATGCACTCAGGCTACGGGAGCTGGCGGGCGGCCCGAAGCGCCCACGCCCGCCATGCCGCGGCCTGGCCCTCCGGCACGGGGCTCGGCCGCACGAGGCCACGCGGGGCCACGCGAACGTAGGGTGACGGTATGGAATCGATTCGTGACCGGCTGCGTGCCGTGCCGAGTTTTCCCGACCAGATGCCTGCGCTCGAGACGGAGGCCGTGCCCGACGACCCGGACCGGCTGTTCCTCGGCTGGCTCGACGACGCCATCGCAAGCGGAGCCCGCCAGCCGAACGCCCTGTCGCTGGCGACGCTTTCAGCAGAGGGAACTCCCGTCACCCGCATGGTGATCCTCAAAGACCGCGACGAGCGCGGCTACTGGTTCTCCACTCACCGCGACTCGAAGAAGGGTCTTCAGGTGGCCGCGAACCCGCGTGCGTCGATGCTCTTCTTCTGGCGGGAATCCGGCAGGCAGGTGCGCATCACGGGCACGGTGGTGCCGCTCGACGACGAGACCTCGCAGGCCGATTGGCGCACCCGGCCGGCCTACGCCGGCGCGCCGAATCCGGCATGGCAGGTATACGCCTTGCAGGCCACCGAGTTCGAGTTCCTGCAGGCCAGGCTCGACCGCAAGCACGTGCGCGTCGCCTACCACAAGACGACGAGCGGCTGGACGCACGCGCGGGTGACGACGCCCGCCGGCTGAGCGCCGGCCGGCCGGCTACGACGCATCGCGCCACCCCGCGGCCCTCTCCCCAGGCTTAGCGAGGATGGGAGACTGGGGTGATGGACCCGCGCGCAGGAACCCCGGCCGAACCCTCCGACCTGGTCGACATCGAGGCGCTGATCGACGCCTACCATGAGCGCAGACCCGACCCGTCGATACCGGCCGAGCGGGTCGTCTTCGGCACCTCGGGGCACCGCGGCAGCTCGCTGACGACATCGTTCAACGAGGATCACATCGCCGCCACCACCCAGGCGATCGTCGATTACCGCAACAAAGAGGGCATCGCGGGCCCCCTCTTCTTGGGCGCCGACACGCACGCGCTGAGCGCGCCGGCCGTGCAGACGGCCCTGCGGGTGCTCGCCGCGAACGCGGTGCACGTGCTCGTCGATTCTCGCGACGACGTCGTGCCAACACCGGCCCTCTCCCACGCGATCGTGCGCCACAACCGCACGCTGTCACAAGGCGATCCGGGACGCGCCGACGGGATCATCGTCACTCCGAGCCACAACCCGCCCTCCGACGGCGGTTTCAAGTACAACCCGCCGCACGGCGGGCCGGCAGGAAGCGACACGACTGCCTGGATCGCGAACCGTGCGAACGAGATCATCGCCGACGGCATGCGCGCCGTCGGCGACGGCCGGGCGCGGGCCGGCCGGGGGCAAGGGGGCGCAGACGAGACGGACGGCGCAGCCTCACGCGGGGAGGTCGGCCGGTACGACTTTCGCGAGCACTACGTCGCGGATCTCGCCCGGATCATCAACGTGTCGGTGATCGCCGCCTCGGGCGTCCGGATCGGCGCCGACCCGTTGGGCGGGGCGAGCGTGCACTACTGGGAGGCGATCCGCGACCGATACGGGCTGAACCTCG
>DASTNL010000082.1:0-3063 GCA_035720905.1 Microbacteriaceae bacterium | reverse complement strand
AGCGGCAGCATCACGCCGCCCCCGGCGCCCTGCACGACGCGGAACGCGATGAGGCTGCCTGCGCTCCACGCCAGGCTGGAGAGCACCGACCCTGCGAGGAACAGCGCGAGGGCGAAGATCCACAGCCGCTTGCCGCCCACGACCTTCTGCGCCCAGCCCGTGATCGGAACGGTCACGCCGAGGGCGAGAAGATAGCCCGTCGTGACCCATTGGATCGTGGCGACGGAGGTGTGCAGGTCGGCGGCGAGGGTGTGCAGGGCGACCGCGACGATGGTCGTGTCGAAGAGCACGGCCAGGGCGCCGACGAGCACGGCCCCGATCGTCTTCCAGACGGCGGCGTCGACCTTGGTAGATTCGGTCTTCGTGGCGGGCATCGAAGCTCCTTAAGGTACATTCTGTATCTCTAAGTTACGGCGTGGGGAGAAGAAACACAATGTCTCTTAGTGAAGATTCAGGGAGCCCTGCACCGAAGCGTCGGCGGGGTGAGGCCCTGGAGGCTGCCCTGCTCGACGCTGCGTGGGAGGAGCTCAGCGACAAGGGCTACGACAGGTTCACGATCGACTCCGTCGCCGCGCGCGCCCGCACGAGCCGTGCCGTCGTCTACCGGCGTTGGCAGGGCAAAGCCGAACTGATCCGCGCCGCCCTCGTGCGAGCCGGCACGCGTGAGTCGGCTCCGGTGCCCGACACGGGTAGCCTGCGCGGCGACGTCATCGAGCTTCTGCGCCAGGCGAACCGCTCGCGGGCGCAGATCGGCGTGCAGATGATCCTGCAGCTGGGCGGCTACTACGCCGAGACCGGCGAGGGCATCGCCGAACTGCGCGGCGCCTTCCTCTCCCGCCGTTCCAGTTCGATGCAGAAAGTGCTGGAGAGGGCCGTCGAACGCGGCGAGGTCGACCCGGCCAAGCTCACCCCCCGTGTGGTCTCGGTGCCCTTCGACCTCTATCGCCACGAGTTGATGATGACGTTGAAGGCCGTGCCCGACGAGGTTGCGCAGGCCATCGTCGACGAGGTGTTTTTGCCGCTCGTTGTGAAGCGCTGACCCGGCACTGTCGCCGTCGGGGCCGATCGCTCACTCCGCGGCGGTCGACAGCTCCAGCCAACGCTCCTCGAGACCCTCGGCCTCGGCCTCCATCGCGGTGATCTTCGCCATCCGGGAGTCGAGAAGCTGGTAATCCGACTGGTCGAGGCTGGCGAGCCCGGCACGGGCGTCGCCGGCCTGGCGCGTCAGACGGTCGATGCGGCGCTCCAGCGCGGCCAGCTCCTTCTCGATCGCTCGCCGTTCTGCGCCCGAGAGACGAACGCCGGGGTGTTCGGGCCCCGCCGACTTGTGGCCGGCCTCGGCCGACGACACCGCCCGGGCGTCCGCGTCGGCATGCCCCGCAGCCGTTTTCAGCCGCAGGTACTCCTCCACGCCGCCGGGCAGGTGGCGTAGGCGCCCGACCCCGTCGTCGCCCGGCAGGATCGCGTACTGCTGGTCGGTGACCCGCTCGACGAGGTAACGGTCGTGCGAGACGACGATGAGGGTGCCCGGCCAGGAATCCAACAGGTCTTCCATCGCCGCCAAGAAGTCGGTGTCCACGTCGTTCGACGGCTCGTCGAGAAGCAGCAGGTTCGGCTCGTCGAGAAGCACGAGCAAGAGCTGCAGTCTGCGTTTTTGGCCGCCGGAGAGCTCTCCGACCCGGGCCGAGAGGTGTTCGTGGGAGAAACCGAGGCGTTCGAGAAGCTGCGCGGGCGTCAGCTCCTTGCCGCCGACGACGTAGCTCGTCTTCGCGCGCGCCAACACCTCGCGCACCCGGTCGTCTGCGATCTCCTCCAGCTCGCGGAAGCGCTGGTCGAGGACGCCGAGGCGAACCGTCGCGCCGCGTTTCACCCGGCCGGCGGAGGGCTGCACGGTACCGGCGATGAGGCCCAAGAGGGTCGACTTGCCGGCGCCGTTGGCGCCGAGCACGGCACTTCGCTCGCCGGGGGAAAGGCGCCATTCGACGTCGCGCAAGACCTCCCGGCCGTCGAAGGAGGCTGCGGCTCCCACGAGGTCGACGACGTCTTTGCCGAGCCTCGCCACCGCCATGCGTGAGAGTTCCAGCCGGTCGCGCGGCGGTGGCACGTCGGCGATCAGCCGGTTCGCCGCCTCGATGTGGAACCGGGGTTTCGCGGTGCGGGCCGGGGCGCCGCGGCGCAGCCAGGCAAGCTCTTTGCGCATCAGGTTCTGCCGTCTCGCCTCCTTCGCCGCCGCCTGTCGGTCGCGCTCCACCCGCTGCAGCACGTACGCGGCGTAGCCGCCGTCGAACGGCTCGACGACCCGGTCGTGTACCTCCCACGTCGTCGTCGCGACCTCGTCGAGGAACCAACGGTCGTGGGTGACGACGAGGAGGCCGCCGGCGTTTCTCGCCCAACGGGTCTTCAGGTGGCGCGCAAGCCAGGCGATGCCCTCCACGTCGAGGTGGTTTGTTGGCTCGTCCAACGCGACGATGTCCCACTCGCCCACGAGCAGCGCGGCGAGGGCGACCCTGCGGCGCTGCCCGCCCGAAAGTGTGCCGATCCGCGCCCGGATGTCGAGATCCGGCACGAGCCCGGCGAGCACGTCGCGGGTCCGGGCATCGCCCGCCCATTCGTGCTCGGGCCGGTCGCCGACCACCGCGTGGCCGACCGTCTCGTCGTCGTCCAACGCGTCGGCTTGGCTAAGGAGTCCCACCGTGACGCCGCTGCGGCGGGTCACTCGGCCGGCATCCGGCGTCAGGTCGCCGCTCAGCATGCGCAAGAGGGACGACTTGCCGTCACCGTTGCGGCCGACGATGCCGATGCGGTCGCCGTCGCCGATCCCGAGCGTGACCGCGTCGAAGACCGCGCGGGTCGGGTAGGCGAGGCCGAGGCCTTCCGCGCCGAGAAGATGTGCCATGACCCTTCCACCGTAGAGGAGCGGGAGGCGGTGTGCGTCCCGGCCGCCGGCGGCAGGCCTGCGTGGTCGGTGGTACGCGGTGCGGTGCGGCCGCTGTGCATTAGGCTAGGACTCTTTGAGAAAAACGTATCGGGCCGCTAAGGCGTGCGGCCGGGAGAAGGAACGTG
>DASTNL010000081.1:0-5029 GCA_035720905.1 Microbacteriaceae bacterium | reverse complement strand
GACCGGGTCAACCAGGTGATGCGCGAACAGCTCGCCGGCATCCGCGTCGTACGCGCGTTCGTGCGGGAGGGCCAGGAGCGCAGCCGGTTCGAGGATGCCAGCGTGAACGTGCGCGACTATGCGACGACCGCGGGCAACCTGATGGCGATCATGTTCCCCGTCGTCATGCTGGTGCTGAACGTCTCCGGCGCGGCGGTGATCTGGTTCGGCGCCGCGCAGGTGGACCACGGCGACGCCCAGATCGGCACCCTGTTCGCCTTTCTCACCTACCTCATGCAGATCCTCATGGGAGTGATGATGGCGACCTTCATGTTCGTCATGATCCCCCGCGCGGCCGTGTGTGCGGGCCGCATCGGTGAGGTGCTCGACACCCGGCCGTCGGTCGCCGCCGGGGCCTCCCACGCAGAGGTTCCGGCTCCGGAGGGGCTGGTCGAATTCGAGCATGTCGACTTCACCTACCCGGGAGCCGACGATGCGGTGTTGAAAGATCTCACCTTCACCGTGCGGCCGGGCACCACGACCGCGATCATCGGCGCGACCGGTTCCGGCAAATCCACCCTCATCGGCCTCGTGCCGCGGCTTTTCGACGTCACCGCAGGCAGCGTGCGTGTCGACGGGGTGGATGTGCGCGACTATGACCCCGACGAGCTGTGGACCCGCATCGGGCTCGTTCCGCAGCGGGCGTTCCTGTTCTCCGGCACCGTGGCCAGCAACCTGCGCTACGGCGACGAGTCGGCCACCGACGACGACCTGTGGCAGGCGCTCGCCATCGCGCAGGCAGACGGGTTCGTGCGCCGGATGCCGGAGGGTCTCGAAAGCCCCGTCGCGCAAGGCGGCACCGACGTCTCCGGGGGGCAGCGGCAGCGCCTCGCCATCGCCCGGGCGCTCGTGCGCAGCCCCGAGATCTACATCTTCGACGACTCGTTCTCCGCCCTCGACCTGCGAACCGACGCGCGACTGCGGGCGGCTCTCGACGAGCATCTGCCGAACGCGACCCGCATCATCGTCGCGCAGCGGGTCTCCACCATCCAGCACGCGGACCAGATCATCGTCATCGACCACGGCCGCGTCGTCGGCGTGGGCAGGCACGACGAGCTGCGAGAGACGAACGACACGTATCGCGAGATCGTCGATTCGCAGCTTGCGGCGGAGGAGACGGTATGAGCACCCCGGCCGGGCGTAGGCCGGCAGCCGGCGGGCACCGCGGCCCGTTCCGAGGCGGCGGGGCGCCGGCGCAGAAGGCCCGCAACTTCGGCCCCAGCGCCAAGCGGCTGCTCGGAACGCTGCGGCCCGACGCCGTCTGGCTCGGGATCGTCGTCGCCTTGGGCGTCGTCAGCGTGGCCTTGAGCGTCTGGGGGCCGAAGCTCCTGGGAGATGCCACCAACGTGGTGGTCGCGGGCTTCGTCTCCCGCCAGTTCCGCAACCTGCCGGCCGGCGTCACCCGCGGCGATGTCATCGCGCAGCTGCAGCATCACGGCCAGGCGAACGTCGCCGACATGCTCCGCAGCGTGCAGTTCACGCCCGGCCAGGGCATGGACTTCGGCAAGCTGGGCCTCATCGTCGGCACCGTCACAGCCGTCTACATCCTGTCGGCCGTGTTCATGTGGCTGCAGGGCCGCATCCTGAACATCGTCACGCAGCGCGCGATGCACCGCCTGCGCATGCAGGTGGAAGACAAGCTGCACACCCTGCCGCTGCGTTACTTCGACCGTATGCCGCGCGGCGAGCTCATCAGCCGGGTCACCAACGACGTCGACAACATCGGCCAGACGCTGCAGCAGTCAATGTCGCAGGTCGTCATCTCGGTGCTCACGGTCGTCGGCGTGCTCGTCATGATGTTCACGATCTCGCCCCTCCTCGCCGTGATCGCCCTCGTCACCGTGCCCTTGACCCTCCTCGTCACGGTGTTGGTGGCCAAGCGCTCGCAGAAGCTTTTCATCGCGCAGTGGGATGCGACCGGCAAGCTCACCACCCGGGTGGAAGAGACGTTCTCCGGCCACGCCATCGTCAAGGTCTTCGGCCACCAGCAAGACGCCCGCGACCGGTTCCGGGCGGAGAACGACGCGGTGTACCGTGCGAGCTTCGGCGCCCAGTTCGTCTCCGGCATCATCATGCCCGCCATGATGTTCATCGGGAACCTCGTCTACGTCGCCATCGCGGTGGTCGGCGGAATCCAGGTCGCGGGCGGCCTCATCTCCATCGGCGCGGTGCAGGCCTTCATTCAATACTCCCGCCAGTTCACGCAGCCCCTCAGCCAACTGGGCTCCATGGCGAACCTGTTGCAGTCCGGCGTCGCGAGTGCCGAGCGCGTGTTCGAACTCCTCGACGAGCCCGACGAGGAGCCGGATGCCCGGGACTCCGAGACCGTGCCCGACGAGGCCGGGCACCTCGCCTTCGAGGAGGTCGGGTTTCGGTACGTGGCCGACCAGCCTCTGATCCGCGACGTGAGCCTCGCTGCGACGCCGGGTTCGAGCGTCGCGATCGTCGGGCCGACCGGGGCCGGCAAGACGACCCTCGTCAACCTGATCATGCGCTTCTACGACGTCGACTCCGGCCGCATAACCCTCGACGGCGTGAGCACCCGGCAGATGACGCGCGCCGACCTTCGGCGCCGTACCGGCATGGTGCTGCAAGACACCTGGCTGTTCTCTGGAACCATACGCGAGAACATCGCCTACGGGCGGCCGGGCGCGAGCGAGGAGGAGATCACCAGGGCGGCCACCGCCGCCTACGTCGACCGGTTCGTGCACGCGTTGCCCGACGGATATGACACGGTTCTGAATGACGAGGCGACGAATCTTTCGGCGGGTGAGCGGCAGCTGATCACCATCGCCCGCGCCTTCCTCGCCGACCCGCACATCCTGATCCTCGACGAGGCGACGAGCAGTGTCGACACCCGCACGGAGCTGCTCATCCAGCGGGCCATGTCGGCGCTCGCCGCCGACCGCACGTCGTTCGTCATCGCCCACCGGCTCTCGACCATCCGTGACGCCGACCTCATCCTTGTGATGGAGCACGGCGACATCGTCGAGCAGGGCACCCACGAGCGGTTGCTGGCCGCACGGGGAGCCTACTGGCGGCTGTACAACGCGCAGTTCGAGGCACCCACCCTCGACGCCGGGGCGCCGGCGATACCGGCCGGGGGAGCCCCGGCGGCCGCCGTGTTGCCGGATGCGCTCGGCGCGTCAGGCTCGGTCGAGTAGCGGGGGCGGGGTGCCTCGTGGGCTCTCCTTGCCCCTCCACAGGCTGCGCCCGCGGCACCGGTTCTCCATGGTTCCTGGTTCGCATCCCGGTGCCTGTGGCCGGCCGGCGAGGCTGTGGCGATGGAACATCTCGATCGAGGCAGCCCGGCGGCCGGACCTGACGACTGCGCGGCGCTCGCGGCCCGTATCGCCCTGTGGGAGAACGCGTTACGCTCTGGCGAGTCGTCCCGGGCCGACGTCGTAGCCTCTCTCACCGACAGCATCGGCTCGCCCTGCGGCCGTGACGTCGCGCTTCTCCAGGTCGCCTTCGGGCGGCAAGCCGCGTTGCTCGCGGCCGAAAGCGACGCCCGCTGGCAGGCGGCCCGTCGCGCCGGCCTCGCACCGTTTGCACCGGGCGGCGCCCGCGCGAGCATCGCATGGGCCGGCGGGTCGCCGGCCGACGCCGCTCGCGTCGACGCCTTCGTCGGCGACCTCGTTGCGGGGCACAGCGATATCCGCCCCGACCCGGCGCGGATGCGCCGCGGCATCGACCTGCTCGTCGCCGTCACCCGGGCCGCCGACGCCGGGCGGCGGGCGCAGGCTCACAGCATGATCGCCTGGCTGCAGTGGGCGGGCGGACGCCCGGCTGAGGCGGATCGGCACGTCGGCTACGCACTCGAGGCGGAACCCGGCCACGTCTTCGCCCGGCTGCTGCGGGGCATGTTCCGCTCTGGGTGGCGCCCGCACTGGCTCATAGACACGCCGGTGACTGCGTGAGGCTGTACGATCGACGAGCGTGCCGGGGCTCTGGCACGAGCCGGCTTGCGCGGGCGTGGCGCCCGACGTGAGGCACCCGACGGGAACTCACAGGGGCCCGAGGTGATGCGGAAGGGATGCGCGTGACTCGGATCGGGCACGACAGCGACCACGACGTCGTCGTGACACCGGCCGGCCAGCGTATCGGCCTCTCCTGGTCTGGTTTGACCGACATCGGCAAACGCCGCGCGGTGAACGAGGACAGCCTGGTGACGAAGCCGCCGATCTTCGCGGTCGCCGACGGCATGGGTGGGCACAGCGCGGGCGATGTCGCCAGTGCCGCCGTCGTCACGCGGTTGGCCGGCGAGGCGGCGGCACGCTTCACCGCGCGCGGCGCGCTCGATCGGGCGCTGCGTCGTGCCGTCGTCGACATCGAGCGCCGCGCGGGGCACAGCGACTTGGGCACCGGCACGACGGTGACCGGCGTCGCGTTGACGTTGGTCGGTGACGAACCGTACTGGCTGGTCTTCAACATCGGCGATTCCCGTGTCTACCGACAGACGACGAGCCGGGGGCTCGAACGGCTGACCATCGACCATTCGGTCGTGCAGGAGCTCGTCGACGCGGGAGAGATCACCGCCGACGAGGCAGACGGGCATCCGCAGAGCAACATCATCACCCGCGCCGTCGGCTTCAACGAGCTGCCGGTGCCCGACTATCGGCTCGTGCCGCTCGACCCCGGCAGCCGGCTGCTTCTGTGCTCCGACGGGCTGACGAAAGAAGTCGGCGAAAAGAAGATCGCGGCGGTTCTCGCCCACGGCCGGCCTGCCTCCGCGACGGCCGGCGACCTCGTCGAGCTCGCGCTGGGCGGCGGGGGCCGCGACAACGTGACCGTCGTCGTCGTCGACGTCGCCCCGTTCCCCGGGGCCGCGCACGGCGAAGGCTGAGCACCCGTCCGCCACCCCGCCACGGCGGCGGAGATTTTCCTCAGGTTTCTCCTCGGCCTGCCGATCCGGCCCTGCGGCCCGGTTCACTGGTCCCATGCGCAGGCGAGATCCCGACGAGACGGGTCCGGTGAGGGACGGCCTGCC
>DASTNL010000080.1:0-3492 GCA_035720905.1 Microbacteriaceae bacterium | reverse complement strand
CTTTCACCGCCCGGAGGCGCCCGGCCGCGCTCGCCTCGCTCATCCGGGTGAAGTAGGCGGTGGCCACAGAGACGGTGACGACCGAGTGCGGCAACATGAAGATCAGCCACGACTTCGCCAACACGTTCACGGAGGGGTCTCCGGTCGCCGCGCGGGAGGCGACGTTGCTCTTGGCCAGCCCCGCGAGCGTCGTCACGGCCAGCATCCCGAAGGTCCACCCCGCCATGCGCCCCGTGTCGCGCAACCCGACGCCACGCCAATGGAAGTCGGGCCGGTAGCGCAGGCCGGCACGGCGCCAGAAGGCGAGAAGCATGAGGGCCTGGCAGGCGACCCCGAGGCTCGCGCTCGCCCCGATCGTCATCACCATGCCTCCCGTCCAGTGTGTGACGGCGCGGCTTCCGCCGGGGTCTGCGCCGAATGCGGCGATGAAGATGCCGACGCCGATGATCGCGACCACGTTGTTGAAGACCGGTGCCCAGGTGGTGGGGCCGAACACCTTGCGGGCGTTCAGAATCTCGCCGAGCACCGTGTAGAGGCCGTAGAAGAAGACCTGCGGCAGACACCAATACGCGAAGATCGTGGTGAGCACGATCTTCGGCCCGGAGAAGCCGGACACGGTCACCCGCACGAGGATCGGGGCCAAGGCCAGGGCGATGCCTGTCGCCGCGAGGAGCACGACGAGGGTGAGGGTGACGAGCTTGTTGACGTAGGCCTGGCCGCCGTCTTCGGCAAGGCTCGCCCGCACCACCTGCGGTACGAACACGGCGCTGACCACGCTGCCGACCACGATCATATGCACCGTGTTGGGCAGCTGATTCGCTGCGGCGAATGTGTCGGCCGCCGCGCCGAAGGAGCCGATCGCCGAGGCGAGGACGAACATGTTCACGAACCCGAGAACCCGCGACACGACGGTGCCCGAGGCCAAGACGACGCTCGCCCTGCCGATCTCAGCCATCCGTCGCCGCCCCGCCGGTCGGCCTCGTGCCGGTCTCGTGGTCGGTCGGGGCTTCGCCGGCGGCCCCAGCGACGGAGCTGGTCGCCCCGGCGCCTCCGTCAGCGCCGGAGACCTCGCCGTCCCCGGGGACCTCGACGTCGGCCTCGGTCGCGCGGCGCGCGCGAACGTGCCGACGAACGTTGCGGGCGATGCCGAACCCGAACAGCCCGACGATCAGGGCGGCGAGCACGGTGGCCGCGACACCTTCCCACTGCGCATGCACATCGACCGGGATGAGCGCGGATGGGCCGACCGGAACACCCGTGGCGCTATAAAGCTGCAGGCTGAGATCCACTTTGCCGTTGCCGAGCCTGGCCTTCACCGGCACGAGCACCGTTCCGCGCGCGTCGGACGGGATCGTCTTGCGGGCCGTGCTGTCGATCTCGAGGCGGGCGTTCGACGGGGCGGCGACCAGGAGCAGATTCACCGGGTAGGCGAGCTTGTTTTCGACGGTCACCGGCAGCGGGGCCTCGGTGCTGGCCACATTGATGAGGCCGCTCGGGATGATCGATATCGCGCTCAGAATGGCCGAGCTGCGCGCCGTCGCTCGCTCGAACGCACCGTGCCAGTCGGCGTCCGGCTCGAGCCAGGCCACCCCGAGCAGGCTGAGAAGGCGCACCCTCTCTTGCCCGGTGAGAAGGCGGGGTTCGACGAGGGTGGAGGCGAAGGAGCCAACCTTCTTCGCCGTGTCGGCCAAGCTCTCCACGTCGGAGATGCGGCCGCGGGGCTCCGACTTCTTCGCGAGGGTGAGGCCGGGCGCAGCCGGCTGTGCCGAGACATCCGAGAGCGGTACGAGGCGCTCGCCGGGGCTGGTGTCGAGTGACTCGAGCACCCGAGCCCACTCTGCGCTGCCGCCCGCGCTCGCGCGGGACAGGGTCGCGAGCACCGTCTCCTGGCCGCCGCCGAGCACCGCCAGCTGCGCGTTCACGGCCGCCATGGCCGCGTTGAATTGCGTGTCGGTGCCAGCAGACACGGCTTCTCGCAGGTCTTGTGACAGAGCGTTGTCGGAGACGAGCACGTCAGCGCCGCCGCTTCGAAAATGCGCCTGGGGTGCGTTCTCGTCGAAGCCCGTCACGTTCGTCGACGACGCGATCACCGTGGTGAGGTTGTTTTTGCGAAAGGCGGTCACGTCGGCAGGCGACAAGACGTCTTCCGGCGGCCAGACGATGCCGGAGAGCGTGTATGGCCAGGCGAGAATATCGGCGCTTGTCGGCAGCACCGGCCCGGTGGGCTTCGGTGCCGGGCTCGTCGTCTCGGGGGGTTGGGTGGCGGGCTCACCGATCGCATCCGTCGTGCTGTGCACGTTGGCCGGCCCGGTGACCCAGTCGAACGAGGTCGGCGTCAGAAGCTTCGGAAAGCCGGCCTGCACCTCGGCCGCCGCGTCGGCGTCGCCGTATTGCAGCGGGAATATCTCGTTGGGCAGGTTGACCAGCTGTTGCTGCCAGGCGATCGCCGAGCGTGGCGCCGCGCCGCCGAGCACCCGGATCGACGCGATGATCTTCGGGTCTATGCCGACCGCGACCTCTGGGTGCCCTTCCAGGCCGGAGATCTCCCGTGTCAGGACGCCGTGCGGCGCGGTGTACCGGGCCAGGTCGGCGGCGTCGATCACGCCGCTCGTGCTGGCCGGCACGGTGATGGGCATGGCGACGGCGAGGTGCGGCTGCTTGGCTGCGGGCGTGCTCTGATGCACCAGCACCGTGCCGTGCGCGCGCACCGTGGCGGCGCCCGTCATGGAGAGCGTCGCGCCCAGGCTGTACACGGTAGGCGCGTGCCGGCTTGCCCCCAACGCGGAACGGGGAAAGGAGGCAGTGACGCTCGCCGACTCGCCGGGCGCCAGCGAGGGAACGGTGGCGCTGCCGAGCGCCGTGGTCGAACCCGGGGGTTCCGCACCGACGCCGGCGTCCCACCTGCGGATCGCGGCCCGATCCGTCAGCTGGCCGGCCCGCCAGAACGAGACGGTTCCGGAGGGGAGGAACAGGCCGTCTTGGTTCGTCACGAGCGCGGTCACGGTCGTCGAGCCGTGTTCGGCGGCGACGCCGTTCGGCACGGCGACCGTCAGGGAGATCCCGGAGGCGGCCGGCGCGGGTGTCGTCTCGGGGCTTTGCGCGTGGGCGGGGGCGCCGAACGCCGCCAGCATCGCGCCGGCGACGAGCGCCGAGGCGGCCCAGCGGAGAATTTCTGGGATCCGCCGGCTCATCGGGTCGTCGCAGCGCGCGAACGTGCGCGTGGCTCCACCGGGGTCGGCATGTGCGCAATTCTATGGTGCCCTGGTGAGCGCCCCACGGGTGGCGTTCGGGGGTCGGCGCCCGGGCTTGCCCATAAAATGAGAAATCATGCCCAAGGTCGCCGACTCCCTTGCGCGGCTGAGCGCGCTCGCGGCCTCGCCGGCCGTCGAGGCGGTGGCACGCGCCTTCGAGGAGGCGGGGTTCGAGCTCGCGCTCGTCGGGGGGCCGGTGCGTGACGCCCTCCTCGGTCGCCCTGTGCACGACCTCGACTTC
>DASTNL010000079.1:0-2378 GCA_035720905.1 Microbacteriaceae bacterium | reverse complement strand
GGCCGGTCTTGAACTCGTCGGTGCGCATCTGGCTCGTCATGGCCGGCAGCGACAAGGCTTCGGCGCTCGGGCTCGCGCTGGCGGGCGCCGCATACACCGAGGTTCCGGTCGCCGGAGCCAAGGGACGGGAGCGTACCGTGTTCTTCGTCGACAAAGAGGCCGCGGCCGAAGTTCCGGAGAACCTCATCTCGCCGAGCTACTGACGCCATCCGTCGTCTGGTCGCCGGACGGTGGCCAGACGACGGATGAGGGTCAATTCGTGGCGGTCAGCTTGCCGCGCCGCTCCCGCAGCTGGCGCAGGGCACCCTCGAGGAGCGCGGCCGCCTCTTCTTCGCTACGGCGTTCCTTGACGTAGGCGAGGTGTGTCTTGTACGGCTCGTTCTTCTCTGCCGACGGCGGGTTCGCCTTGTCTCGGCCGGCCGGCAGGCCGGTGGAGGCCGACGCGATGGTGTCGGGGATGTCTTCGTCGGCGACGTCGGCCGCGAAATAACGCACTGTCTCGTGGCCCAGCGCATCCCAGTAGCTCACGGCTCGGCGCTCTGCGTGAAAGCCGTGATCCTGCTCGCCGACAGGGCCGGCCCCCACACGGGAGCCGCGAATAGCACTTCCTCCTGACGCCATCCCATCCCTCCTAGGCCGTGAAACGGGTAATCAGACCGAGAACGATCACGCAGGCGATCCAGATGATGCCGAAGACGATGGTGATGCGGTTCAGGTTGCGTTCGGCCACGCCCGACGCCCCCAGGTTGGAGGTCACGCCGCCGCCGAAGAGGTCGGAGAGCCCCCCGCCGTTGCCCTTGTGCAGCAAGATCATCAGCGTCAGGAGCAGGCTCGTGATGCCGAGCAGAACCTGCAAGACGATGGAGAGGATGGCCACGCTCGGAATTACCTTTCGGGTTTCGCCGCCACGGCGAAGCCGCCGGACGATGCTTAGTATACGTCGCGGCTAGACGCCGACATGATTGCGGTACTGCGCGATCGCCGAAAACTCCTCCGGCTTGAGGCTCGCGCCGCCGACCAAGGCACCGTCGACGTCGGGTTGGCGCATGAACCCCGCGATGTTGGCGGCCTTGACGGAGCCGCCGTAGACGATCCTGGTGCGGCCTGCAGCCTCGTCTCCCAGGGTGTCCGCGACGAGCTCGCGCAGTGCCGCCGCGACGGCCTGCGCCTCTTCCGGGGTCGCCGGGTTGCCGGACCCGATCGCCCAGACCGGCTCGTAGGCCACGACGAACTCCGCGTCCCGCGGCAACGCGGCGACGACGGCCCGCAGCTGCTTGATCGGCACCGCGGCCTGCCCGAACCGTTCCCGGTCTTCGGCGTTCTCGCCGACGCAGACCACCGGCACGAGGCCGTGCGCGTGGGCGGCCGCCGCCTTGCGGGCGACGACCTCGTCGGATTCGCCGTGCAACGCGCGCCGTTCCGAATGGCCGACGATCACGTACCGGCAGCCGAGCCGTGCGAGAAGGCTCGCGCTGACCTCCCCGGTGAACGCTCCGGACTCGTGCTCCGAGACGTCTTGCGCCCCGAACGTGATGTCGAGCTTGTCCGCGTCGATGAGCGTCTGCACGCTGCGCAGGTCTGTGAACGGCGGGAACACCGAGACCTCCACCTCGTCGTGCCGGTGGTGGGCGTCGGCGAGGCTCCACGCGAGCTTCTGCACCACGGCGATCGCCTGCAGGTGGTCGAGGTTCATCTTCCAATTGCCGGCGATGAACGGGCGCCTTAGCGTCGGGCTCACTGCTGCCATCCGAGGACCTCCAGTCCGGGGAGCTCTTTGCCTTCGAGGAATTCCAGGCTCGCGCCGCCGCCCGTCGAGATATGCCCGAAAGCGTCGTCGGAGAAGCCCAGCGTGCGCACCGCGGCCGCCGAGTCGCCGCCGCCGACGACAGAGAGCCCGGGCGCCAGGCTCAAGGCTTCGGCGAGCGCGCGAGTGCCTGCGGCGAACGCGGGGAACTCGAAGACGCCCATCGGGCCGTTCCAAAAGACGGTCTGCGAGGCCGCGACGACCTTCGCGAAGGCCGCGGCGGTGCGCGGGCCGATGTCGAGGCCGATGCCGGCGGCCCCCCACGGCGTCTCTTCGATCGCGTCGACGTCGCTGACGACGTGCGCCGCGTCGGCCGAGAAGCGCTCGGCGACGACGACGTCTTCCGGCAGGAGAAGCTGCACGCCGAGCTCACTCGCACGGGCGAGATAGCCGCGAACGGTCTCCAGCTGGTCGGTCTCGAGCAGGCTGGCGCCCACCTTGTGGCCCTGGGCAGCCAGGAAGGTGAAGAGCATACCGCCGCCGATGAGCAGTGAATCCACCCGCGGCAGGAGATGCTCGATGACCCCCAGCTTGTCGGAGACCTTGGAGCCTCCGAGAACGACGGTGTAAGGCT
>DASTNL010000078.1:0-6086 GCA_035720905.1 Microbacteriaceae bacterium | reverse complement strand
CGACACCGACGGGTATGTTGACGAAGAACACCCATCGCCAGCCGTCCACCGGCCCGCCCAGCTGGATGAGGAGCCCGCCCAAGACCGGCCCGATCGCCACGGAGACACCCACGACGCCGCCGAAGATGCCGAACGCCCGGCCCCGCTCCGCCCCGCGGAAGTACTGCTGGATCATGCCGATCACCTGCGGCGAGATGAGGCCCGAACCGATGCCCTCCACCGCGCGGGCGATGTTCAGCCACAGGGCGTCGGGGGCCAGCCCCGCCCATGCGGACGACGCGGTGAACACCACGACGCCGATAAGAAAGTAGCCACCGCGCCCATACAGGTCGCCGGCGCGGCCCGCGGTGACAAGGCCGATGCCGAACGTCAACGCGTACCCGGAGAGCACCCATTGCAGGTCGGATTCGGTCGCGTCGAGGCCGTGCTGGATCGATGGCAGCGCGACGTTGACGATGCTCACATCGATCAACGCCATGAACAGCGCCGCGCTCAAGACGCCGAGAACACGCCATCGCCGCGGGTCGGGAACGTAGTCCGGGCGGTTCGGCATGGTCACTCGATCAACTCTACGGCGCGACCTTTCGACAAACCTCGAGCGGCAACCCGGCCAGGGCATAGAGAACACTCCGACTGAGGCTTGCGGCGCGGCTTGGGTCCTACGCTGCCAGCGCCGATGTCATTCGCCCAGAAATACGGTCAGTCCCTCACCGATGACCGGCTGTCGCGCCGCGCTTGCAGCCCGGGCCCTGCACGAGGCACGCCGCCTCCTGATAGGCTGGTGACTACATGTAGTCATGGAGGTGCGTTGTGGCAGTGAAAGAGTGGCAGTGAAAGAGGTTCCACGGTCCCTTCGCCTCCCGGTGGAAGTCGACGAACGGCTCTCCCGATTGGCTGCGGCCACCGGCCGATCCAAGAGCTATTACCTGCGCGAGCTGGTCACGACCGGGATCGACGACCTGGAATATGCCTACGGGCTGGCCGAGCGCGCCGAGGCCATCCGGGCCGGCCGGCGCACCACCCGCCCGCTGGACGATCTCCTGTCCGAGATGAGCATCAGCCGCGATGATCTGGCCGCGATGCCCGACCAATCCGCATGACATGGGTCATCCGCACAGATCGTGACTTTGACCGGGCGCTGAAGAAGCTAGATCGGCAGGTCGCCGCCCGCGTGCTGAAAGCACTCATCGCGCTGGAGGACCTGGATGATCCGACGAAGCGGTGCAAAGCCCTGTCCGGCCCCTACGCCGGCCTCTGGCGGCTACGGGTGGGCGACTACCGCGTGATCCTCGACATCCGCCGGGCGGAACTGATCATCATCGCCCTCGACCTGGGCAACCGCAGCACCGTCTACGGCTGACGAACATCCGCCATTCCGGCGGACGGCGTCAGTGGTAACGCCCGTGATCCGGTCAAATGGCCGGCGTCGACGCGTTCATGGCATTCTCCCCCGGATCGCGTTCACTCGGCCGAGGCCGCCGTGGCGGCATCGAAATCGGCGACCGCCGCACGCGTGCTCGCGCTCTCGAACGACTGGCGCAGCATCGCGGGCTTCGCGGTGATGTGCCGAACGCCGGCCTCGGCCAGCCCGGCAAGCGCCCGCGGCGTGCGTACGCTGGCCGCCAAGACCTCGGTGTCGGAGCCCCGCATCGCCGCCATCATCGAGCGGATGACCGCGAGCCCGTCTCTGCCACTGTCGTCAAGCCGGCCGAGGTAGGGGGCGATATATTTCGCCCCCACGGCCGAGGCCACGGCCGCCTGAGCCGGCGTGTAGACAGCGGTGACGAGCACCGAGGCGCCACCCCGCGCCAGGCGGGCCGCGGCCCTGAACCCCTCCCCCGTCGCGGGGATCTTGACGCTCACCGAAGGATCAATGGCGCAAATCCGGCGCGCCGAATCGAGATAGTCGTCTTCCGACGCGCCCACCGCCTGAAAGAACACCTCTCGGGCGCCCAACGCGTGCCAGCGTTCGAACAAAGCAGCACTGTCGGCGAGCGAGCGCCCGGCCGCCTGCAGAATGGTCGGGTTCGTGGTGACGCCGACGAGCACTCCGGAGGAAAGCAAGTCGGCGAAAAGGTCGGTATCGGCCGAATCGGCGTACAGTCTCAACATTTAATGACTCCTTCTCTCCGCGAGCGATCACCCGACCGACTCACGCGCGTCGGCGGCGGGCATCTCGTGCGGCACCCGTCGACCACGAAGCCCGGCGGCGTCAGCTTTGCTGCGGCCGCAAGCGCAGGTCTTGCATGCCCCCGTCGACGGCGAGGCCGACGCCCGTGGTCGACCGTGAGCTGGGGCTGACCAGGTAGGCGACGGCGTCGGCGATCTCCGCGGGGTCGACGAGGCGACCGTGCGGCTGGCGTGCCGCCAGGGCGGCGCGCTCGGCCGCCGGGTCTGGAGCCTTGCTCAGGAGCCGGCCGATCCAGGGGGTGTCGGCGGTGCCCGGGTTGACGGCGTTCACGCGGATGCCCTCCCGCAGGTGATCGGCCGCCATCGCCCGGGTCATGGCGAGCACCGCCCCCTTCGTCGCACTGTAGAGGACGCGCTGCGGCAGGCCGGCGGTCGCGGCGATGGAGGAGGTGTTGCAGACGGCCGCATGCGCCGAGCGGCGCAGGTGCGGCAAGGCGGCCCGCGCCACGCGCACCATGCCCACCACGTTCACGTCCCACACCCGATGCCATTCCTCGTCGGTGTTCGCCGCCACGTCGCCCTGGGCGCCGATGCCGGCGTTGTTCACGAGAATGTCGATGCCGCCCAGCTCGGCGGCCACCCGGTCGACGCCGGCGCGCACCGAGGCGTCGTCGGTGACGTCGACGGCGACCGCGAGGTCCGCATCCGCCGCCTCCGGGTTCACATCGAAGACCGCCACCCGGGCGCCGTCGTGGCGCAGCCGGACGGCGATGGCCGCACCGATGCCGGAGGCCCCGCCCGTGACGACGGCGACTAGCCCGTCGAATTCACCCATGACTCAGCGCCTCCCCTGCCCGGCAGGCACATAGGCCTGCCGCTGCCGGCCGATGCCGTCGATCTCCAGTTCGACCACATCGCCGGCCTTCAGGTAGGGAAACCGGCCAGAAAGGGCCACCCCCTGCGGCGTCCCGGTGAGTATGACGTCCCCCGGCTCCAGCACCAAGTACTGGCTCAGCTCCCACACGACGTGGTCGACGGGGAAGATCATGTCGGCCGTGTTCGAATCCTGCCGCACCTGCCCGTTGACCCAGGAACGCAGACGCACCCCGGTCGGGTCGATCTCGTCGGGCGTGACGAGCCACGGCCCCAGAGGGAGAAAACCCGGCGCCGACTTGCCCTTCGACCACTGCCCGCCGGAGACGGCGATCTGCCAATCTCGTTCCGAGAGGTCGTTGCCGACCGTGTAGCCGGCGACGTACGACGCCACGTCGGCCTCGCTCCCCAGGCGCCAGGCACGGCGGCCGATCACGACGGCGAGCTCGACCTCCCAATCCGTTTTGACGCTGCTGAAGGGTATCTCCACGTCGTCGTCTGGCCCCGAGACCGTGTTCGGCGATTTCAGGAACATCACCATGTTCTCGGGCGGCTTGTTGCCGGATTCGGCGGCGTGCGCGGCGTAGTTCATGCCGATGCAGTACACCGCCTGGGGGCGGGCCACCGGCGCCCCGACGCGCAGTTCCAAGGCGTCAGCCAGGCGCGGCAACGCGCCGGCCGCGATTCGCTCCCGCACGAGGTCTATGCCGCCGGCGGCGAGAAACTCACCGTCTATGTCGCGAGTGACCGGGGTGAGGTCGTAGACGGCCTCTCCGACCGCCGCGACGGGAATCTCCCGGCCCCTCTCACCGATTCGTCCCAAACGCATCCGTTGTCTCCTGTCTCCTCGCTCGTTCTCGTAGTCTCTCGTCCGGCCCGGTGTGCCGGCGGGTTCTCGCGTGCTCGGCTTGGTCCTGCCTGCCCGAGCCGGCCCTATGACCGGTGCTCGCGTACCTCGTACCTCCCGACCCCGGTATCGGGGCCGGCCACCCGGCTCAACCTTCAGCCGACGTCGCGACGACCCCCTTGCTCAGCAAGGCGTTCGCATAGGTGCGCCTCTCTCCTGTGCGCACGATGGCGAAGGCAGCCTTCGCCTCGTCGTAATACGCGAAGCGGTCGACGAACCGCGTGTCCCGCTGCGCCACGCCGGCAGCCGCCATCAACTCGCTATGCACCGGTAGCACCTCACCGGAGGCCGAGGTCATGAGAGCCAAGGTGGGTGCCTGGTCGAGCGGCAAGACGCTGCAGATCGCCCGCACGACCTCGGGCGACCCCACTCCCGGCAGGGCTATGAGCCGCGTCGCGAGACTCGCCGCCGGAAAATGTGCGTCGGTGACAACGATCGTGTCGGAATGCCCCATCTCGTCGAGAATCTGCAGCAACTGCCCTGTCAGAAGCGGGTCCAAACCCTTCAACATGATGTCTCCCCTTGCCCCATCGTTCGATACGTCACGTGCCGGCCGTTCCCAAGCCGGTGCCCGGCGGATCGTCGTCCAGTCGGTACAGCTGTCGAGCCGTCCCGCCGAGCAGGGCCTCCTGTTCGCCGACGGAAAGCTCGGCCACGAGGGGCCGCAGCGCCTCCCAGGTCGGCCGGTAGCCGCCGTGGGGGATGCTCATCGGCCAGTCGCCGCCCCAGAGAAGGCGGTCCGGCCCGAACATGTCGAGCGCGTCGTCCCACACGCGGCGCAGTGCACCGCCGCTCAGCGGCCCAGGTGTGTCATACAACCCAGAGACTTTCGCGACGGTGTTGTCGCGGCGAGCCACGTCGTAGAGGGCGGCCCGCCAGGCGCCGTACGCCTCCTCGCCGAGGGGAGGCTTGGCCAGGTGGTCGACGACGACGGTCAGGTCGGGCAATGCGGCGGCGAGCCGGCCCACCGCACCGAGGTGCCGCGGCCAAGCGTCTGGCACCTCGAAGACGAACCCCCGCGACGCCACGCGACGCAGGGAGCGGCGCACCTGCGGCAGGTCGAGAAAATCGTCTCGCGGATCGTCGTGGACAAGGTGGCGGATGCCGCGGATGAGGCGATGCCGTGCCCAGTTCTCCAGCTGCCCGTCGGCTTCGGCCGAATCGAGACGGACCCAACCCACGATGCCGACCACCCACGGCGCCCGGCCGGCCGCCGCCAGCATCTCCTCGGTGTCTGCGATCGTGTCCTCGGCCTGCACGAGGATCGCCTGTCGGACGCCGCAGGTGGCGAGGGCCGCCTGCGCGTCGGTCGCCGTCACGTCGCGCTGCAGAGCGGGGTCGGCCTTCTCGAGCCATCGGTAGCGGCCGGGCCGCTTGCGCCACAGATGCAGGTGGGCGTCGATCGTCGGCGCGATCACGCGATCAGCCCCCGTTCGCGCAGGTCGCTCCAGAGGCCCGGCGGCACGGGCGCCGACATCCTTGCCACGTTTTGCAGCACGTGCCTCGGCCGCGACCCGCCGACCACGACGGATTCGACGACGTCGATCGTCATCGGGTACTGGAGCGCGGCAGTCGGCAGATCGACGCCGTGCTCCTCGCACACCGCGGCGATCTGCCGCACGTGAGCGAGAAGTGCTGCGGGCGTCGCGCCGTATTCGTAGCGGGAATCGGCGCGAGGTGCGGCGTGCGAGAGCAGGCCCGAATTGAAGACGCCGGCCGCAACGACCCCCAGCCCGTGGCGCCGCGCGGATTCCAGCACCTCGGGCAGGACAGGCTGTTCCGCCAGGGTGAGCCGGCCGGCGATCATCATGACATCCAGTTCGGAGTGCCGGGCCGCGCGGGCGAGCGCCTCGACAGACATCGAGCCCACACCGACGCGGCCGACGAGCCCTTCGTCGCGCATGGCGGCGAGAGCAGGATAGGCCTCTCGGTCAGCCAGGCCGAGGTCGTACTTTTCCGGATCGTGAAGAAAGACCGTGTCGACGCGGTCGACACCCAGACGGGTCAGCGACTCCTCAAGGCTGCGCCGCAGGCCGGCGGCCGTGAAGTCCCAGACCCTCTTCGTGCCGGCGTCGACCCAGAAGTCGTGCTCGGTGTCGAGCCGCCCCCGGCCGGCGGGGTCGGGCCGCAACAGCCGGCCGACCTTCGTCGAGAGCAGATACTCGTCACGAGGCTT
>DASTNL010000077.1:0-2409 GCA_035720905.1 Microbacteriaceae bacterium | reverse complement strand
GCCGGTCCTCTCGATGCTCGTCGCCGCGTGTGTTTTCTTCGGCCTTATCCTCGTCGCCGAGGCACTCTTCCGCGTCCTCGGCCCGGCCGCCCATGCCGTCGTCACCCGCCTGTCGTTCGCGGGCATCCTCGTGGTTCTCCTGCACCCGCTCGTCTGGTGGATCGTGTTGTCGTTCGTGCCTGCGCTCCCGGGCGTCATGATCTTTGTCGTCTGCGCCGTGGTGCCGTGGACGGTGGGCACCCTGTCGTTGTGGAGTAAGCCTGCCGGCTGGCTCGCGGGAACGGGCCGCTCGGAGCTCCGCCGCGTCTGGCGAGCCCAGCTCGGCCGCGGTGCCTAGTGGGGGTTCCGACTGCTGGCAGGAGCCTCATGTGCCCCACCGTGTGCCGCCCAGGCCAGGAGGGCGGGCGTGGAAGGCGCCGGGCCGAGGCGACGCGGCGTGGCGTACACCGCCCACTCGCCCCCCTGGAAGAGTGTCGTGCCGTGGCGCACGGCGAGGGTGGAACGGTGGTCGAGCAGCGTGCCGGCGTAGTACGGGATGACAGCGGCGCCCGAGGTGAGGTACCCGACCGCGTGCGCCTGCCAGAGCGGGTTCGCCATCCGGGACACCGCCCGGTGATCGGCGGGATGCACGGCGTAGGCGTCGAAGGCCCACCCTGTCGTATCCGGCCAGATAAGGCAGCCCTGCCGGAGGTCTCGGGTGAGCACGTTCGTGGCCGCGAGGATCGCGTTGTTGTCGGAGAGGACACAGCCGTGCACCCGCGCGACGGCGGAGCGCAACCCGGTCAGCGGTGCCGCAGGGTCGCTCGCATGGATCTCCTTGGGCAGGCTGACGGCGAGCATTCCTGCCATGACGAGCACGCTCGCCGCGGCCGTCATGCCGCCGGGGGCATGCAGCGCCGCGACGAGCCGCCCGAACGCGACGCCGAGCACGACGGCGAGCGGGAACGAGGTCAAGGCGGCGTAATACGCGAAGAACGACGGCGACGCCAGGAGCACCCCGGCGCCCGTCACGAGCAGGAGCACGTAGAGTCGGGCCCTGCGCACCCGCCAGGCGACGACGACGGCCGCCGCGGCAACGACGAGCAGTATGGCGGAGAGCTCCGTCGTCGTGAAGCCGAGCCGTGTGAGGCTCCCCGGCACGCTGGGTTCGCCGAGGATTCCGTGCACGCGGGAGGCGAGGGAGATGGGATCTCGCGGCCTGCCGAGCTGGTCGAGGACGACCTGCCGGAGCATCAGCGTGGGCGCCGGGAGAAAGAAGGGCAGGTAGATCACGAAGGCGCCGGCCACGACCCCGGCGAGGATCGGGCGTCGCCGGCCGCGCGACACCAGAAGGACGACGAGGGCGGGAACGACGTACCAGATCTTGAATCCGATCGCGGCGCCGAGGAGGATTCCGGCGATGAATGCACGCCGGCTGCGTCGCGTCGGGCGGGTGTTCGTGAGCAGAACGAGCGAGATCAGGATCAGGAGTGTCGCGGGCGGCTCCAGCCGAATGCTGCGCTCCGACGTGACGACCGCGTCGGTGACGGCATAGAAGAACCCGCCGGCCAGGGCCGCCGGCATCCCGAACCGACGCAGGTTCACGGTGACCATCGCGGTGGAGGCGGTGCCCATCGCCGCGAAGGCGAGGTTTGCGGCCGCGAGGCCCACGGCGTCGGTCGTGAGGCTACCAAGAGCCGCGAACGGCGCGGTGATGAGCGTCACGCCGGGCGCCTCGATGAAGAGGAACGACTGATAGGGCATCTGGTGGTGGATGAGGGCGTCGGCGGCCGCATAATAGACGCCGGCGTCATAGTCGTGCACGTCTAAGAACCCGCCATCGTGCAGGGTGAAGAGAAGGCGGGCGACGAACGCGGCGACAGCCAGCCCTCCGATCGAGCCCCACCAGGCCCACCGCCTCCGGCGCCGGTCGGCCGTAGCAGGTCGACTGGCCGGGCGCGTCGCCGTGAGGGTGGCCGCGGCGCCCGACCTGGGGAAGACCATGCCTCGACGCTAGGGAGCTGTCACACAGACAGCACTAAGGAACACTCGGTCGGGCGCCGACGGCGCCTGCCTGCGGTGGGCCTCTACTCGAGGGCTGCCGGCTTCTCGTCGGCCGCCGTGTCTGAGGCGAGCATCTCGACCTCGCACAGGTGCGGCCCGACGAACGGCTTCAGCACCGCGTCTTTCGCCGTCTTGCCGCAATGCTCCAGGGAGCCGTCAACGAGGCCACGGTGCACGGAGCAGACGACGTTCGGGTAGTCGTTCGCCGCGTCGCGGAACGGACAGGCGTGCAGACGGATGGTGCGCTCGGGAGCCGGGCTTGCCGGGTCTTCGGGGGCGAAGCCGATGCGGGAGAGCACGGTCATGAGCGGCGAGGTCGATCCGTCGTCCGGTGTGTTCGCGAGCAGGGTGTGTGCCCAACGCCGC
>DASTNL010000076.1:0-2296 GCA_035720905.1 Microbacteriaceae bacterium | reverse complement strand
AACTGAACCGGCCTCGAAGAACGAAGGAACGCGCATGTCAATCTTTCTCGACCAAGACTCCAAGGTCATCGTTCAGGGCATCACCGGCAGCCAGGGCAGCAAGCACACCGCCCTCATGCTGAAGGCCGGCACGAAGATCGTCGGCGGGGTGAACGCCCGCAAGGCCGGCACCACCGTTCAGCACACCGCGGCCGACGGCTCGCCCGTGACGTTGCCGGTCTTCGCCACGGTGCGGGAGGCGATGGCGCAGACGGGCGCCACCGTGTCCGTCATCTTCGTGCCGCCGGCCCACGCCAAAGAGGCGATGGTCGAGGCGATCGACGCCGAGATCCCGCTGCTCGTCGTCATCACCGAGGGCATTCCGGTGCAAGACGCGGCGGATGCCTGGGCGCGCGCCGTGGCCGCGGGCGGCCGCACCCGCATCATCGGCCCGAACTGCCCGGGCATCATCACGCCCGGCCAGTCGCTCGTCGGCATCACGCCGGCCTCGATCACCGGGCCCGGCCCGATCGGCCTCGTCTCCAAGTCGGGTACCCTCACCTACCAGATGATGTACGAGCTGCGCGACCTGGGCTTCTCGACCGCCCTCGGCATCGGCGGCGACCCGGTCATCGGCACCACCCACATCGACGCGCTCGCCGCGTTCGAGGCCGACCCCGAGACGAAGGCCATCGTCATGATCGGCGAGATCGGCGGCGACGCGGAAGAGCAGGCCGCCCGGTTCATTCAGGAGCACGTGACGAAGCCCGTCGTCGGCTACATCGCCGGATTCACCGCGCCGAAGGGCAAGACAATGGGGCACGCCGGCGCGATCGTCTCCGGCTCGGCCGGCACCGCGCAGGCCAAGAAAGAGGCGCTGAAGGCGGCCGGCGTTCAGGTCGGCAAGACCCCCAGCGAGGCCGCACGCCTGCTGCGGGAGGCCGTCGCCGCGCTCGTCTGACCTGGTGCCGGCGCACGGGCCGGGCGTGAGAGCCCTGGGCCCGCGCGCCGGCACCGGCCCGGGTAGGCGCTACGGTAGGCTCCGCTGCAGTGAAACGCGTCGCAGTCCTCTCCGTCGCCGCACTCGACGCGCTGGTCGCGGCAGCGGTCGGCCTCGCCGTGTGCCTGATCCCCGCGGTCGTGATCTGGATCGCGCAATACGGCATGGCCGGCGGCGCCCGCACTCCGTGGCAAGCCGCCGGCGACGTGTGGCTCGTGGGCCACGGCGTCGACCTCACGGTCGCCGTGTCGACACGCCGGATGGCCGCCCTCGGGCTGCCCGACCACGCCGGCGGCTTCACCGTGACGCTTGCCGCCGCAGGGCTGGGCCTCCTCACCGCGCTGGTCGCGGCCCGCGTCGGCCGGCGCAGCGACCGTGCCGGGCATCCGTGGGCGGGCGTCATCGGGGTTGCCGCCGTGCTCCTTGCCGTGGGCGCGCTCGTCACCACGACGACGCCCGGCCCGGCCGTCTTCGCCGAAACGTGGCAGGGCGTGCTCCTGCCCGCCGCCGTCGGGGTCGTGGGGGCGGGCGTCGGCGTCGCCTACGGCCGGGCCACGACTAAGGCTGCCGACCGCCGACGATGGCGGCTGCCTGCCGGGCTCGCCGGCCGTGCCCTCGCTGCCGTGCGTCTCGGCGACGTCCGCGTGCGGTCGGGCCTCGCGGCCGCCGTACGGGGTGCCGCGGTCGCGGCCCTCGTCTTCGCGGCGCTCGCGGCCCTGGCGCTCTTCGTCTCTCTTTTCGGGCACTATGCCCAGGTCGTAGGCCTCTACGAAGGTGTGGGATCCGGCGTCGGCGGCGGCATCATCCTCACCCTGGCCCAGGTGATCCTCGTGCCCAACGCCGTCGCGTGGTCGATGGCGTGGCTGGCGGGCCCCGGCTTCGCCGTGGGCGCGGGCACCGTCGCAAGCCCGCTCGGCGTGCAGCTGGGCGGCATGCCCGCCCTGCCCTTGCTCGGCGCCGTGCCGAGGAACGGCGGAAGCTTCGGCCTCGTCACGGTCCTCGTGCCCGTGGCCGCCGGGGTCGTGGCGGGCCTTCTCGTGCGGCGCCGAACGGGGCGTGCGCCGTACGCGGTTCCAACCTGGTTGGGCGCCGTCGCCCTCGGCATCGGGGTGCTGTGCGGCGTGGCCGTCGGCCTCGTCCTGTGGTGGTGCTCTGGCGGCGTCGGCCCCGGCGGCCTGGCGCGGTTCGGCCCCGCCCCGCTGCCGGTCGGCGCGGCGGTCGCGGCGGAGGTGGCGCTCGGTGCGGCGCTCGGGCTCTTCTCGGCCCGGCTGCCCGACTTCGGGCGCGTTCGTCGCCTGGAGAGGCACCGGTAGGCTG
>DASTNL010000075.1:0-2447 GCA_035720905.1 Microbacteriaceae bacterium | reverse complement strand
AGCGCACCTCGTCACGAAGGCCCGCCTCCACCCGGTCGAGGCCTTCTTCGACCGTGCGGGCGAATCGCCGTTCCGAGGCCGTCGCGAAGACCTTCTCGCTGAGGCCCAACTGGCCGGCCAGCGACGCGCGTCGGGCGGCGTGGGTGCGGCGCCGGGACTCCAACGTGCCGCGGGGTGCACTCACGCGGTCACCGCCGCGGGCTCCTTCTTCGCCCGGCCGGCAGCCCGCACGGCCCCCGCCTGGGCCGCCTGCACCGGCTTCCGGCCGCGATGCAGCGCCACGATCCCGGCGCTCAGGTTGCGGTAGCCGACCTCTTCGTAGCCGGCGTCGCGCAGCATCGCGGCAAGCCGCGCCTGCCCGGGCCAGGCATGGATCGACTCCATGAGGTATTCGTAGGCGGGCGCGTCAGAGCTGACGAGGCGTGCCACGACGGGCACGCCGTAGCGGAGGTAGGCGTGATAGAGCCTGCGCAGAAACGGGTTCGGCGGCGTCGAGAACTCGCAGACGACAAGCCGGCCGCCGGGCCTCGTGACGCGGAGGAACTCGGCGAGCGCGGCGGGCACGTCGACCACGTTGCGCAGCCCGAACGAGATGGTGACCGCGTCGAACTCCCCCGTCTTAAAAGGCAGGTCGGTCGCGTCGGCGGCGACGAACTCGATGCGCGGGTCGTCGCCATGCCTCTGGCGGCCGACGTCGAGCATGCCGGCCGAGAAATCCGCCGCCACCACGTGGGCGCCCGTGCGGGTGAGCGCGACGCTGGAGGTTCCGGTGCCGGCCGCGACGTCGAGAATGCGCTCCCCCGCCCGGGGGCGCACGGCCCGGGTCGTCGCGATACGCCACAGCGCCGCGTTGCCCGCCGAGAGGATCGCGTTCGTGCGATCGTAGCGAGCGCCGACATCGTCGAACATCGCGGCGACCTGATCGGGTTGCTTGGTCAAGTCGGCCTTGCTCACTTCTCAAGTCTATGCGTGCGCCGGGCCGCGCGGCGCGGGCAGGCCGGGCGCAATAGGCTTGGCTGGTGACCGTACACGTGTTGCCGTCCCGGCCCACGGCAGCGGTTCTCCAGGTGGAGACCATCCCGCTCGACGACGATGACCCCCTCATCCCCTTGCTCGACCCCGCGCGGCCGCTCCTCTGGATGAGCGGCGCGGAGGGCATCGCCGGGCGGGGGGAGGCCATCCGCCTCGAATTCCACGGGGAGCACCGCATCGCCGACGCGGCGCGCGCCTGGCAGGAGCTGACCGCGCACACGCGGGTAGACGATGCGGTACACCTGCCGGGCACCGGCCTCGTCGCGTTCGGCGCTTTCACCTTCGCGCCGACGAGCCGTGTCCCCTCGGTCTTGATCGTCCCCTCGCTCGTCGTCGGTCGCCGGGGCGGGCAGCGATGGCTTACCCGGCTGCGCGCCTGCCCGCCCGAGCAGGGCGCCGAGCCGGGCACGGCCGGTGCGCAGGGCACGGCACCCGGCGTTCCCCCACACGGCGGGGCGGCGCGGCTCGGCGAGCTTCTCGGCCGGGCGAGGCAGGCCCTGCTCAACGGCGGCGCGGCCGGCATCCAGGGGCCCGGCCAGGCACGGCACGGCACCGTGCCCCGGCTGCCGCAGCCGGCGCCGGCAGGGGCCGAATACCGCATCACGTTCACCCCCGGCGCGATGTCGGCCGACCGATACCGCGCGGCCGTCGCGGCGGGGGTGGCCCGCATCGGGCGAGGCGATCTGACGAAGGTCGTGCTGGCCCGCGATGTCGTCGGCCACCTGCCGATCGGCGCCGACCTGCGCCTCGCGCTGCACACGCTGTCGACCAGTTACCCGCAATGCTGGACCTACGCGGTGGACGGCCTGCTGGGCTCCAGCCCGGAGACGCTCATCACCGTGCGTGACGGCGCCTTCTCCGCCCGCGTGCTGGCGGGCACGACCTCGCGGGGCGGCGATGCGGCGGCCGACCACACCCACTCCCGCGACCTGCAGACGAACGGCAAGGACCACCGCGAGCACGAGCTGGCGGTGCAGAGCGTCGTCTCCACACTGCAGGCGCACAGCAACGACCTCTCCCGCTCGCCGGAGCCTTACGCCCTCAAGCTGCCGAACCTGTGGCACCTCGCCACCGATGTGCACGGCACGCTCGCCGACGGCTCGACGAGCCTCGACCTGGTGGCGGCCCTGCACCCGACGGCCGCGGTGGCCGGCACCCCGGCGGCAGCGGCGAGCGAGGCGATCGACGAGCTGGAGCCGTTCGACCGCGGCCGGTACGCGGGGCCCGTCGGCTGGCTCGGCGCCGACGGCGACGGCGAGTGGGCGATCGCCCTGCGGGGCGCGCAGATCGACGAAGAGCGCACCATCACGGCGTATGCCGGGTGCGGCATAGTCGCCGGCTCCGACCCCGAGTCGGAGCTGAAGGAATCGGCCATGAAGCTGCGCCCTATCGTCGAGACCTTCGGCTGACCGGCC
>DASTNL010000074.1:0-3257 GCA_035720905.1 Microbacteriaceae bacterium | reverse complement strand
CGTCGCCGAGCCCCAGGATGCCCAACGGCCGCGGCAGGGCCCACGCCACCGGCAGCAGCACCGCCGCGGCGACGCCGACCTGGGCGACGCCGCCCCACGTGCTGTTGTCGAGGGATCCGGTGAGCCACAGGAGGGCGTCGGAGGCCGTCGAAATGTCGGCCCGGGTGAGCAGGAACGACACGATCGCCTGCAGCACCGCGGCCACGCCTATCCCGATCAAGATGAGCCGGTGATCGTAGACGAGGCTGCCGCGGGACAGGGTGTGAATGAGAGCCGCCACGCCGAGCGCGCCCAGCCCCGCGACGATCGAGACGGGCAGGCCGGAGAGCCCGAAGACGACGATGGCGACGACGGCGGAGGCGCTCGCGCCGAAGCTGATGCCGATGATGTCGGGGCTCGCCAACGGGTTGTGCAGCATCGTCTGGAACAGGGTTCCGGAGACGCCGAGGCAACCGCCCACGAGCACGGCGGTGGCCGCCTTCGGCAGCCGATCGTCGAGCACGATGAACGAGGTGCCGGGCAGATCGGCGCCCGCCAACACCCGGAAGAAGTCTGGCAGTGAGACGGCGTACTGCCCGATGAGGCAGCAGGCGAGGAAGGCCGCCGCGGCGGCGACCGCGAGGATCGGGACCACGGGCAGGCGGGTGCCACCGTGGCTGCGCCTTCCCCCCGCGCGACGCCGCCGAGGCGGGCATGCCCGCCCGTCGCCCCGCGAGGGCCGGACAGCGGCCTGCGGGGTGCGCATGCTCCGCGGCGAGGGCGTTGTCGCGATGTCGTTCACAGCGCGGCCTTCTTGCCGCGCCGCACCAGCCAGATGAACACCGGCCCGCCGATGAGGGCGGTGACGATGCCGGCCGGCACCTCGCCCGGCGGCAGGATGACGCGGCCGACGACGTCGGCGATCAAGACGAGGCTCGGCGCGGCAAGGGCTGCGCCGGGCAGGATCCACCGGTAGTCGGGGCCGGTGACGGCGCGGACGGCGTGTGGCACGACGAGGCCGACGAACGCGATCGGCCCGGCCAGGGCCGTCGCCCCGCCGCAGAGCAGGGTCACGCCGAGGGCCGAGACCGCGCGGCTCCAGCCGACCCGCTGGCCGAGGCTGCGGGCCGCGTCGTCGCCGAGGGCGAGCCCGTTCAGCGTGGGGCCGGTGGCGAGCGCCAGGGCCGCGCCGGCCAGGAGGATCGGCAGCACGGGGGCTATGACGCCCCAGTTTCGGCCGGCCAGCGCGCCGACCTGCCAGAAGCGGAAGGAGTCGAATGTCTGCTGGCTGATGATGAGGTAAGCGTTGACGAGTGAGCCGAGGCCCGCGGAGAGGGCGGCGCCCGCCAGCGTGAGCTTCAGCGGCGTCGCCCCGGAGGCGCCGAGGGAGCCGATCGCGTAGACGAGCACGGATGCCGCGGCGGCGCCGGCCAGCGCGAACCACAGGTAGCCGCTGATGCCGTTCACGCCGAACGCGTAGAGGGCGAGCACCACGCCGAACGCCGCGCCACCGTTGACGCCGAGGATTCCCGGGTCGGCCAGGGGGTTGCGTGTGACGCCCTGCATCACGGTGCCGGCGAGGCCCAACGCGACGCCGACGACGAGGCCGACGGCGGTGCGGGGAACCCGGGTGAAGACCACGGCGGCGTCGCCGCTGAGGTGGCTCGCGTGCCCGCCGAGCGCGTCGCGCAGGCCTGCGACGACCGGGCCGGGCCCTGCTGCCCACCGGTCAACATCGCTCGCTTTGCCGCTTGACGGGACATCGGTTAGCATGGAGCCGATCGCGCAGGCTTCTTAGCCGATTGCCTCGTGAATCAGTTGCATTGGCTCCGGCTCGTCCGGAGCCAATGTCTTTTGTGCCCCGCTGGTCGGTTGGCCTGCCAAGGGCGCGGGAGCCGCCACGCGTGTGGCCGTCTTGGCTGTGTGGCGTTGTGTCGCACAAGATCGATTGACACGCGCGCGTAGCATGAGACAGTCTTTTCTCTGTCGGCCGCGCGACTCGTGCCGATAGGGCTCGGCGAAATGATCTGCGTGCCGCCTCGGCGCGCCGTCACCGGCGCGGGCATGCCTGCAAGACCAGATGGAGGAACGGCGTACCCATGCACACCGTGACGAAGACTGTGCGGCGACTCGCGTCGCTCCTGGCGGCCGGAGCGTTGGCTGCGGCGCTTCTCGTGGCGGGCCAGATCGGCCAGGCGCCGCCCGCACAGGCTCTTTCCGGCAGCAGCTTCAACGCCGGAAACCTCATCAGCAACAGCGTTTTCACGAACACTGGGTCGATGACGACCGCGCAGGTGCAATCTTTTCTGAACGCGAAGGGCGCCGCCTGCACGACGACCTCCACCCACACCTGCCTCAAGGACTACACGCAGACCACGACGACCCCCTCCGATCAGAACCAGCATTGCGCGCCGTACAGTCCCGCCAAGAATGAGACGGCGGCGGCGATCATCGTCAAGGTGGCGAAGGCCTGCAACGTGAATCCCGAGGTGATCCTCGTCACGCTGCAGAAGGAGCAGGGCCTCGTCACCTCGACCGCGCCGACGACGACCGCCTACAAGATTGCGATGGGCTTCGGCTGCCCCGACACGGCACCATGCAACACCGAGTATTACGGGTTCTTCAACCAGGTCTTCCGCGCGGCCCGCCAGTTCGACGTGTATCGCACGAACCCGAACATCTTCAACTATGCGGCCGGCCGCACGAGCAACGTGCCGTACAACCCGAAGTCGTCGTGCGGCTCCGCCCCGGTGACGATGGCGAACTGGGCGACCGCGGCGCTCTACGACTACACGCCGTACCAGCCCAACGCGGCCGCCCTCGCCAACTTGGGCGGCACGGGCGACTCCTGCTCCTCGTACGGCAATCGCAACTTCTGGGTGTATTTCACGACGTGGTTCGGCTCCACCCAGGTGCAAGAGACGACCGTGAATGTGACGGTCACGAGCACGGCCGGCCAGCCGCTTTCCGGGGTCGCGGTCGCGTTCTACAAGGCCGGCACGACGACCGCCTCGGTGACGAAACCGGCGAGCACCGCGACGACGGCGGCCGACGGCACGGCCACGGTGGTGCTGCAGAAGGGCACGTATAAGGCGGCGTTCGTGGCGGCGAGCGGCACGACCATCACCGGCCCGCCCGGGCCCTCTGACCTGCCGTCGATGACCACGTGGGCAGGCGGTACGACGAGCGCGGCCGACGCGACCGTGATCACGGCCGGTACGGCGATCCGTCAATCGTTGCCGGTGACGATCGCCACCTGGCAGGCCCCCGCGAAGTCG
>DASTNL010000073.1:0-5481 GCA_035720905.1 Microbacteriaceae bacterium | reverse complement strand
AATCGAGACCTCTTCGAATGTCACGGCGGGAGACCCGGGCGTCGCCTCAAGCCCGCCCACGACCTCGGTCACCGCCGCACGGGCGTCGTCACAGAGATGACAGCCCGGCTTGCCGATCAACGTCACCGTGACGCCGGGCGCGTTCGTCTTTTTCGTGTCTACTTCTTGTTGCGGCGCTGGTGCCGCGTCTTGCGCAGCAGCTTGCGATGCTTCTTCTTCGACATGCGCTTGCGGCGCTTTTTGATGACAGAACCCACGAAAACCTCACACAGAACAGGGGCTGCCGCGGGAGCCGCGGCAGGCACAGCGCTCAAGCTTACCGCATGCCCTGCCGGCCGCTCGCGGCCGGGCGCCGGTCAACGACCGGCACGCCGGGCAGGCCACACCCGCCTGGCGGCATCGCCCACGCGGTGGCCGGCGCCGGCGAGGGAACGGCCGAGCGCGCCGGCGAACTCCCGGGTGTGTGGCCCGAGGGCGGCACGGTCGGGGCCGCCTGCCAAGGCTACGGTGTCGACCGCGGCCGGCTCCGTGACCTCCCGATCGGCGTCGCCCGCTCTCGTGGCCTCGGCCCGCACTGCCCGGCCGGCCGGGGCCGGCTCCGGCACCGCCTGAGCGCCGGCCGCCGGGCCGCGCAGATGCTCCAGCCACGACGCGACCTCTGCCAAAGGGCGCGGGTCGATGCGGTAGAAGCGGCGCTGGCCTTGCTCCCGCACGCTCACGAGGCCCGACTCGCGCAAAACCTTCAGATGCTTCGACACGGTCGGCTGGCTGAGGCCGAGGTCGGCGACGATCTGCGACACGCTGCTTTCCGCCTCGCCACGCTCCGCCCGTTCGCGGAGAACCCGCAGGATCTCCCGCCTGGTCCCGTCTGCCACAACGGCAAAGATGTCGACCATGGCTCCAGGTTAGCGACCCAGCCGTGCCCTTCGGCCCGCACGCCTCGCCGGGGCCGGGGACGCGTTCGGGGCCACGACAACGCATGGGGCGCGCCGGCCGGCAGAGTACGATGACACCCCGACTGGCTGGGTCACAGCAAGGGTCGACGCAGGAGAGGTGTGCCATGCCCCGCACGGGTTCGCCCCGTCAGCCTCGCGTCGGTCGGCCCGGCGGGCTGCGCGGCTGGCTGAGTCACGTGACGGGCCGCAGCCCGGCACGGTTCGCGGTGGTCGTCTTCACCCTGCTGATCCTCGTGTTCACCGTGCTGCTCTCGCTGCCGGCCGCCTCCGCCACGCACACGGTGACGCCCCTCAGCGACGCGCTGTTCTCGGCCGTTTCCGTCGTCTGTGTGACGGGGCTTTCCACCGTCGACATGGCCACCCACTGGTCGCTCTTCGGCCACGTCATCATCTACGTCGGCGTGCAGATCGGAGGTCTCGGCGTACTGACGATCGCCACCATGCTGGGCACGGTGATCTCCCGCCGGCTCGGGCTGCGCGCCAAGCTCCTGGCCGCCAGCGAGGGCAACCCGCTGCGCCTGCACCGCGGCCCCGTGGCCGAGGGCCAAGAGGTCCGGCTCGGCGAGGTGGGCAATCTTCTCGCCACGGTCGCGATCAGCGCGGCCGTCATCGAGGCCGCGGTGGCGGTGCTGCTCTTCCCGCGCATCCTTGCGCACGGGCGTTCCGTCACCGAGGCGATCTTCAACAGCATCTACTTCTCGGCGATGGCGTTCACGAACACCGGCTTCACACCCGACCCCGAGGGCCTTACCCCCTACGCGACGGACTACTGGTTTCTCACGGTGCTGATGGCGGGAGTGTTCCTCGGCGCCATCGGGTTCCCGGTGCTGCTGGCGTTCGCACGCAACCTGCGGGCCCGCAAGAAGCACTGGTCGGTGCACGTGCGCCTGACGCTGTTCGCCTTCGCGATCCTCTTCGTCGCGGGCGGCGTCTTGTATTTCGTCTTGGAGTTCGACAACCCGCACACCCTCGCGGGGCTCGGCGCCGGCGACGCCATCTACCAATCGTTCTTCCTCTCTGCCATGACCCGCTCGGGCGGGTTCGCGACGATCGACGTCGGCCACCTCAACAATTCGAGCCTGCTGATCACCGACATGCTGATGTTCATCGGCGGCGGCTCGGCCTCCACGGCGGGCGGCATCAAAGTCACGACACTGGCCGTCTTGTTCCTCGCGGCAGTCGCGGAGGCGAAGGGCGACGACACGATGTCGGCATTCCGCCGCACGATCCCGCACGACGTGCTCCGCCTCGCAGTGAGCGTCGTCCTCTGGGGGGCGACGACCATCGCCGTGTCGACGATCCTGCTCTTGAACATCACCGGCCAGTCGCTCGACGACGTGCTCTTCGAGTCGATCAGCGCGTTCGCGACGACCGGCTTGTCGACGGGGATCACCCAGCATCTGCCGCCGCTAGGTTCGTACATCCTGTCAGGCACAATGTTCATGGGCCGGGTCGGCACCGTGACCCTGGCTGCAGCGCTGGCGCAAAGCCAACGCCGGCAGCTGTTCCACCACCCTGAGGAAAGGCCGATCGTTGGTTGACCGCATCAGACACGACGCCCCCGTGCTCGTCATCGGCCTCGGTCGTTTCGGCGCCGCGACGGCGGGCCAGCTCGACCGGCTCGACCGCGAGGTCTTGGCGCTCGACATCGATTCCGCCCTCGTGCAGAAGTGGTCGGATCGCGTCACCCACACCGTGCAAGCCGACGCCCGCAATATCGACGCCTTGAAGCAGATCGGTGCGGGCGAGTTCTCCATCGCGGTCGTCGCGGTGGGCTCCTCGATCGAGGCGAGCGTGCTCATCACCGCGAACCTCGTCGACCTCAAGATTCCGCAGATCTGGACGAAGGCGATCAGCCAGTCGCACGGCAAGATCCTGGAGCGCATCGGCGCCAGTCACGTCATCTACCCGGAGGCAGAGGCCGGCGAGCGCGTGGCACACCTCGTGTCGGGTCGCATGCTCGACTTCATCGAGTTCGACGACGACTTCGCGCTCGTGAAGATGTATCCGCCGCGCTCGATCCGCGGCCTGACGCTCGCCGAGGCGAACGTGCGGCACAAGCACCACGTGACGATCGTCGGTGTGAAGTCGCCCGGCAAGCCCTACACGCACGCGGCGCCCGAGACGACCATCTCCGACCACGACCTCATCATCGTCTCGGGCGAGTCGGCGGACATCGAGCATTTCGCCTCTCTCGACCACTGACAGGCGAACGCCCGCGACCTCGGGACGAGGCCCGGAGAGCCGCCACGTCGGAGGCACGGCGCCAGAACGCCGGCGGCCTTGACGCGGGGTCGGGAAAGCCGCCACGTCGGAGGCGCGAGAAGACCCCCGGGCCCAGGGCCGCAAGCCGGGGCGCCAGAGGCGTTAGGCTTCGGGGGCGGAGCGCGAGGCACCCTCCGCCGCCAGCTCCCGCGCGCGGGCGAGCGCAGCCTCCAGCGCACGGCCGAAGAGATCGTCCAACCCGGCCTCTTCTAAGACCGCGATGGCCCGTTCCGTGGTGCCGTGCGGGCTCGTGACCTGGCGGCGAAGCTCGGCGGGCGCGGCCTCCCCCGCGGCCAGCAACTCGGCGGCGCCGCGGAACGTGCCCGCGACGAGGCGCGCCGCCTCCCGCTCGGCGAAACCGAGCCGCACGGCTGCCGCCGTCAGCTTCTCGATAAGGAGAAAGACGTACGCCGGCCCCGAACCTGAGACGGCGCTCAGGGCGTCGAGCCGGTCTTCGGGGACCTCGACGACCTCGCCCACCCGGGCGAAAAGGTCGTGCACGACACGCAGGGCGGCAGCGGAGCCTCGGCCGCCCGTGACGCTCAGCCCCGTCACGCCGCGGCCGATCACGGCGGGCGTGTTGGGCATGGCCCGCAGAACGGCGACGCCGGCCGGCAGCCGCCCTGCGATCGTGGCGATCGCGACGCCCGCCGCGACGCTGACGACGATCGTGTGGGCGTCGATGACGTCGCCGATCTCACCGGCAAGCCCGGGGATCAGGTGAGGTTTGACGGCAAGAACGACGAGGTCGGCGCCGCGTGCCGCCAGGCGATTCGCGTCGGGGTCGCTCTCGACGGCATACGACGTGACCCCATCCTGGCCGCCCAATGCCGCCGCATGCGCCGCGCTGCGGGTGGTCACGCGGATCTCGGCAGGCCCGGCCTCGGGCCCGGTCAGGCCGCGGAGCACTGCCGTGCCCATCGAACCCGTGCCCAGGATGGCGACGACCAAGGGCCGATCCGCACCAGCAGCCGGGCGGCCGCCGGCCGGGGCATCCGTGCCGGCATCGGCGTGGGCGCCGGAGGCGGCGGGGCCGACAGGTACGGGGGATCCGGGGTTCGCGCGAGAGATCATGAGGTCATTTTAAAGTTCC
Source organism: Microbacteriaceae bacterium (assembly GCA_035720905.1). Taxonomy (GTDB): domain Bacteria; phylum Actinomycetota; class Actinomycetes; order Actinomycetales; family Microbacteriaceae; genus DASTNL01. Next base: position 1,167 of record DASTNL010000073.1, on the reverse strand, counting down.
GCCCCGGCGGCCCTATCCCTGGCCGTCTGGGCCACGGCGGGCCTCGAAGAACTCTGTCAGAAGGCGGGCGCACGACGCTTCGTCGACACCGCCGTACACCTCCATCTGAACCGGCAGGCGAGCGTCGCGCGGCAGGTCGTAGACGCTGCCGGCCGCGCCCGCCTTGGCGTCCCACGCGCCGAAGACGACGCGGGCCACGCGGGCGGCGAGGGCCGCCCCCGCGCACATCGCGCACGGCTCCAGCGTCACGACGAGCGTCGCGCCCGCAAGGCGCCAGGAACGGCTGGCCCGGGCAGCCTCGCGCAACGCGAGGATCTCGGCGTGCGCTGTGGGGTCGAAGAGCTCTTGCCGCCGGTTGTGACCGCGACCGATCGTGCGCCCTTTGGCGTCGACCACGACCGCGCCGACCGGCACGTCGGCCGAGGAGAGACTCCGGCGGGCCTCGACGAGAGCCTTCGCCATCCAGGCACGATAACGCTGCGGCACGGCGATGCCCACGAATGAACGCCTCCCTCACGGGCCCAGCACCACGGCGGGGGCCGGGCCGCCGAACACGCGACGGCCGGCGTCGACCGGGCCGTTAGATTTGAGCCTATGCGAGTGCACGTGGCGGATCACCCTCTCATCACCCACAAACTGACCATGTTGCGCAACCGTGACACCGCCTCCGTCACGTTCCGCTCCCTCGTGGAAGAGCTCGTCACGCTTCTGGCGTACGAGGCGACCCGCACCGTGCGGGTGGCACCCGTCGAGGTTCAGACCCCGGTCGCCCTGGCGCACGGCGTGACGATCGCCGACCCCAAGCCGCTCGTCGTGCCCATCCTGCGAGCCGGCCTCGGCATGCTGGGCGGCATGGTGAAGCTCGTGCCCTCGGCCGAAGTCGGCTTTCTCGGCATGATGCGCGACGAGACGACCCTGCGCCCGACGATCTACGCCGAGCGACTGCCCGAAAACCTGGCCGGCCGGCAATGCTTCGTGCTCGACCCGATGCTCGCGACGGGTGGCTCGCTCGGCACCGCCATCCGCTTTCTGTTGCAACGCGGGGCGACGGACGTGACGGCGATCTGCATTCTCGCGGCACCGGAGGGGATCGCGGCGGTGGAGAAGCTCACCGCCGGCTTGAACGTGTCTCTGGTGGTCGGCGGCGTCGACGACCACCTGAACGAA